>JBLNGJ010000095.1:0-11978 GCA_050264675.1 Micromonosporaceae bacterium | reverse complement strand
GGCCGGCCGAAGGTGATCGCCGCCGGATCCCAGTGGGGCAGGCCGACCAGGGAGACCAGCCCGTCCGGGCGGTCGCGCTCGGCGATGCGTTCGAGCACCCTGGGGGAGATGCGGTAGGCGTGGTTGGCCCGGGCGGCGACCTGCTCGCTGCAGGCCCGGGCGGCGCCGGGCGCGGCCTCCGGGCACCACAGGAACACCTCGATCGGCGTACCCAGCTCGAGCAGCACCTCGTGCGCCCAGAGTCCCTCGGCGACCACGAACCGGCGAAGGTCGGCCGAGCTGTTGTTGATGACGCGGCGCAGCTGCCGGACGTGGGGATGCTGCAGCCCGATCTGCTGGAGGTCCATGGATAGCCTGTCGTCGACATGCGGACACCGAGGGGGGCCGCGCGCAGAGGCGGCGCCGATGGTGGCGGGGCAGCTACGACAGGCGTAACGACATGCCCCACACGGTAGGGGGTCAGCGGCCACCCTCCAACCGGTTAAATCTCTCGCTGACCCGCCATGATGGTGGGGTGAATCGGGTCCGCTCCGTGGGCGTGCTGCTCGCCGCCAAGGCGATCTCGGACGTGGGGTTCGCCCTCGACTTCGTCTGCCTGGGCGTCTTCGTCTGGGTGCGCAGCCGGTCGGCGGTGGCCACCGCCGCCGTGGGTCTCTGCCTCTACGCCGGCGGGGTGATCGGCGGGCGGCTGGGCCAGCGCTACGGTGCTGTCTGGGACCGCCGCCGGGCCATGGTGCTCGCCGACCTCGCCCGCATGGCCGCGCTGGTCGTGCTCGCGGCCGCGCCCGGGACGGCCCAGCTCGCCTGCCTTTTCCCGACCGTGCTCGTCATCGGTGCCGGTCGGGCCGTCTTCGAGGCCACCCTGGCCGCCGCCACGCCGGTGCTCGCCGGGGCGCAGCGGAGCCAGGTCGTCAACAGCGTCTTCTCCGCGGTCAAGGGCCTCGCCCTGGTGCTCGGCATGGGCCTGGCCATCGTGGCGGTGCCGGCGGTGGGCTATCGCGGCGTCTTCCTGCTTGACGCGGCGAGCTACGCCCTCTCGGCCGCCGTCCTGCTCAGCGTGCGCCTGAAGTTCCGGCAGTCATCCGCCGCCACGGGGGTGACGGCCGAGGCCGCCACGCCACCGGCCGGCCGGGTGGTCGGCTGGGCGGCGTTGGCTGGCGGTGGGCTCGCAGCGCTAGTGGTGGTCCGAGGGATGGACGCGTTCGGCAGCGCCTCCCACCACGTCGGCCTGCCGCTGCTGGGTGGCTTGCGGGTGCCGGCCAACCCGGCCCAGTTCGTCGGCGCGGTCTGGATGGCGTGGGCGGCCGGGCTGATGCTGGGCAGCCTGGGCGTGCGCCCGCTGCTCGCCCGCGTCATCGCGCGCGGCCCGGTGCCGGTGTTCGGCCTCGCCACGGCGGTGATGTCGGCCGGGTTCATCGGCATCTTCTGGCTCGGGGCGTGGCCGCTGCTGCTCGCCTCAGCCCTGGTCGCCGGGGTCGGCGACGCGCTGAGCGAGGTCACGTTCAAGCAGTCGCTGCAGTCGTTGCCCGACGACCTGCGCGGTGGTGCGTTCGGCACCGCCCAGATCGTGCTCAACGTCGGCTTTACTGTCGGGGTGCTCATCGTAGGCGCGGCGGCGACCCCGTCCCGGGCGGGCGGGATCGTCACGCTCATGCACGGCGTCGCCCTGCTCGCCGCGGTCGCCCTGGCGGTGCGGTTCTGGGCCTGGGTGGCGCCGGGGCGCCCGGTGGCGACCGTTGTGGCGAACGGTGTCGGCACACCGGCGCCGGCCTCGGCGGCTGATCCGTCATGACCACGGCTGCGCCGACAGAGGTGAGGAGCTACCTCGACCATGCCGGCATCGGGCTGGTGCGGCCGACCGTCCGGGCCGCGATGACCCGGGTCATCGATGAGGTGCTCGCCCGCGGGTCGACCGAGTACGGGCAGTTCTTCGCGGCGCGGGGGCAGGTCCGCGCGGCGGCCGCGGCCCGGCTGGAGTGCGACCCGGACGAGGTGGCCCTGGTCGCCAACACCAGCACCGGACTGCACCTGGTCGCCGATGGTCTGGACTGGCGCCCCGGCGATGAGGTGGTGGTCTTCGAGCGGGACTTCCCGGCCAACGTCCAGCCGTGGCGGCGGTTGACCGAGGCCGGCGTGCGGCTGCGCTGGGTGCCTCAGCGTGCGGGCGGCTACGACCTCGACGACGTGCGGGCCGCGATCGGGCCGGCGACCCGGCTGGTTGCGGTGAGCCACGTGAACTTCCTGACCGGGTTCCGGATCGACCTGGACGCGCTGTGCGCCCTGGCTGCCGAGCACGCCGCGCTGGTCTGCGTGGACGCGGTGCAGAGCGCCGGTGTGGTGCCGCTGTCGCTCGCGCGTACCCCGATCGACTTCCTCGTCGCCGGCGGCCATAAGTGGCTGGGTGGGCCGCCCGGCACCGGCATGTTCTTCTGCCGCGCCGCCCGGTTGGAGCTGCTCCGGCGGGCGCCGCTGGGATGGTTCGGCTACGACCGTTCCGACCTGCTCTTCGGTCAGGGCCCCGGACACCTGTTATACGACCTGCCGCCGCGGCCGGCGGCGCGCCGGTTCGAGGGCGGCATGCTCAACTTCGTTGGCATCGTGGGGTTCGGTGCCGCGTTGGCCGAGATCGACGCGGTGGGCATGGATGCGATCTGGGCCCGGGTGCAGCGACTTACCGCGATGCTGCGGGCCGGCGTCACCGAGCGCGGCTACGTCCTGGCCGGCCCGGACGACCCGGACCGCTCGTCGGGCATCGTCACGTTCCGGTCGCCGGCCGGCGACCGGCTCGACGACGTGCACGCCCGGCTGCTCGCCGGCGGCTGCCGGTGCTCCTATCCGGACGGCCATATTCGCTTTTCGCCGCATTACTGGACGGCCGACGACGAGATCGAGGTGGCACTGGACCTGCTGCCGCCGCGGACCTGATCACTGACCGAAGATCGACGTGTTGACATACCTCCGAACATCGCGTCCGATGGAGTCACCACCCACCGCCGAGGGGAGGTGAAACATGGACGAGCGTTACGAGACCTGGGAGGCTCTCGCGGACGAGGTCGAGGTGAGCAAGGGCACCGCCGACTGCTGGACCTGCCTATTAGTCGACGCGTGACGCGTCTGATCAGGAATCCGCCGGGCGGCGGTGCCGGGTCGGGATCGCGGTCCGGCGGGTTCTCTGGCGACCAGCGACCCGGGAGGCGGCATGAATCGATGGGAACGTAGCCACGGCCACGTGGGGGTCAACGCGCCGAGCTGGTTGACCTTCGAGCTCTACCGTCCCTACTTCGACGGTGGTGAGTCGGCGCTGACTCCGGTGCAGTGGCGCGGCCCGCTGGTCGCGGCCCGCCGGTTTGCCGCGCGCGATGCCACCGCCACCCAGCCCGCGATGGTGATGCCGACGAGTTTCCGGCAGTTGCTGGTCGAGGAGTCACGACTGTCGGCCTACCGGGTCGACCGACCCACCGACCTGCCCGAGCCGCTCGCCTCGCCGGACTGGCAGCTGCTGACCGATGCCTACCGCCGGCGGGCCGAGCTCGACGACATCGACCGGGCCGGGCTGGTCTCCTGGCTCACCGCCGTGTGCCTGCCCGAGGCGGTCATCGACGTGCTGCCGTGCGACCTCACGCCGGCCGAATGCCACGACCCGGTCCGGGCCGTGGCCCAGTACGGCCGGGCGCTCGCGCTGTTCCAACGCGACGGCATCGAGGCGCCCGCCGCCGCCGCGTTCGGCGCGCTGGTCGAGGCCCCGGTGGCGACGGTCGCGCACCTGCTCGCCTGTGGCGTGTGGGGGTACCTGCTGGCCCGCAACACGCCGGACACCCAGCCGGCGCAGGTCTACGTGGAGCGGGCCCGGGCGCTCTTCGACGAGCTGGCCGCCCGGCTGCCGGCCTTCGACCGCGCGCTCTGGCGGGCCCGCATCCCGCTGCGTGAGGTGACCATCGCCGAACGCCGGGGCGACGTCGATGGGGCCTGGAAGCTGGTCGAGCAGGCGCGCACGGCCTTCGACGAGATCGAGCCGACCAGCCCCGAGGAGCAATCGGTCGCCACCGAGCTGCGCCGGCGCATCATCGACCGCCGGGTGGAGATCGCGGTCAAGCGGGGCGACCGGGAGGCCGAGCTGACCACCATCGCCGAGGGCGTCACGCTCGACCCGTACTGTGTCAAGATCCGCATGCAGGAGGCCCAGGCGGCCGAGCGCGGCGGCGACCTGGCCGCGGCGCTGGCCGGCTACCTGCTGGCCGCCCGGCTGGGTCCGTTCGGCACCGGCTACGCGCTGCTGCGCGCGGCCAGCTGCGCCGGGCGGCTGCGCCAGGACGAGGCGGCCCGGTTGCTCAGCGAGCGCGCCAGCCGCGCCGCGCCGCGGTCGGCGAAGACCCGCGCGGCGCTGGTGCGCGCCTGCCTGGCCACCGGCGACGAGGCCCTCGCCGAGATGGTGCGCCCGGCGGCCGAGGGCTACCAGAACGTGTGGCACTACCGCGCGTACGGGTCCTACCTCAACCTCGGCCCGGCCGGCTCGCCCTGCCTGTACGCGCACAACCCGCGCTTTGCCTACGAGTTCGCCGTCGCCGGCGATTACCCCACAGTGGACCTGCAGCGGGTGATGCCACCGGCGTTCCGGCTCAACCTGGCCCGGGAATCCGGCCTGACCCAGTTCGCCGTCGAGCGCCCGGCCGACCTGCCCGCCCAGTGGCGCACCCCGGCCTGGCAACAGCTGTGTGACTGGATCGACGGGTTCGCCGACGCCGAGCCCTACCGTCAGCTGCTCACCTGCAAGCTGCTCTACCACCTGGGGCTGCGCCGGCTGCTCCTCGAGCTGCTGCCGGAGCGGCCGGCGGCGAGCCTGCACGACCCGGCCGAGTTCAACCAGTACGTGCTGCGCGAGCTGGCCCGCTACGCCGAGGCCTCCGGGCGCGGCCGGGTCGCTCCGGTCGAGCAGCGCTTGGCTCTGATCGATGCGCCGGACTGCCCGCTCTACCTGAGGTTCACCGGGGCCACGTTCGCGGTGGTCTACGCCGGCCGCGACTCCAAGGACGCCGACTTTGCCGCCCACTGGCGCGGGCGGGCCGAGCGGTTGCTCGACGAGGTGCTCGCGAGCGACGAGTTCACCGAGTTCGACAAGGTGATGGTGCACAGCCGCTACTACCGGGGCGTGGGCTTCCTGCCGTTCCTGCGCCACGACGCGGCGGGCCTGGTGGCCGACATGGAGAAGGCCGAGGAGTACGCGCGGATGGTGCGGCCCGCCGACGAGTGGCAGGACCTGCTGTTCCGGGAGAACCTGTGCGCCTGCCTGGAGAGCCGGTCCAAAGAGGCGCTGCGGCTGGGCGACCCGGCGCTGGCGCACCGCCGGCTGGAGGAGGCGCTCGCCCTCGACCCGTACCACCCGATGAGCAACATGGAGTTCGCCGAGAGCCTCTCCCGGCAGGAGCGCCACGCCGAGGCGGCCGGCTACTACCTGCGGGCGGCCTGGCTCGGGCCGTACGGTACGGCGATGGCCTACCACATGGCCGGCGAGTGCCTGCGTCGCGCCGGCGACACCGCGCTCGCCGAGGACTGCTTCGTGCAGGCGCTTCGGGTCGACCCGTATGCGGTCTCGGCCGCGCGTGGCTGGCGGCGCACCGCCTCGGCGGGGATGGCCGACCTCGCCGCCGAGTACGCCGACGGCCTGCAGGCCTGGGGCGCCGAGCGTGGGAAGGCGGCATGACGAGACTGGAGGTGCGGCTGGTCGAGCAGGTGCCCGACGATGCCCGGGCGGTGGCCGTGCCGGTCTTCGGCGACCTGCTGGCATTCGCGCCGGAGCCGGCCTTCCTCGGTAGCTGCGGCTTCACCGCGGCCGCGGGTGAGCTGCAGCTGCTGCCGCCGGAGCGGCCCGGCGGGCCGGTCCGGGTCGTGGTCGGGCTCGGCGAGTCCCGTGGGCCGGACGCGGTGGCGCTGCGCCGCACCGCCGCCGGCCTGGCCCGGGCCACCAGCCGCTACGACCGGGTCGCGCTCGCGGTGGCTGACCTGGCCCCGGAGCGGACCTGGCCGGCGGACGGACCCTCCGATGTGGAGGCCGCCGCCGCGGTGGCCGAGGGCTTCCTGCTCGGCGCCTACCGGTTCACCACCTACCTGTCCGAGGTGCCGCCGGCCACCGGCCGCTTCGACATCGTGCTGGCCGAGCCCGACCGGGCCAAGGCGGCGGTGGACCGCGCCGTCCGGCTCGCCGGCGCGGTGATGCTCGCCCGCGATCTGGTCAACGAACCGGGCGGCGCGCTCACACCCTCGGTGCTGGCCGAGCGCACCGCGGCCGTGGCGGCCGCGGCCGGCCTGGCCTGCGACGTCTGGGACCGTGACCGGATCGAAGCCGAACGCCTCGGCGGGCTGCTCGGGGTCAACCGCGGGTCGACCCAGCCGCCCCGCATGGTCCGGCTCGAGTACACCCCGCCTGATCCACAGGGGACGGTCGCGCTGGTGGGCAAGGGCGTGACCTTCGACTCGGGCGGGCTCACCCTCAAGCCGATCCAGATGATGTTCGACATGAAGCTGGACATGGCCGGAGTAGCCGCGGTGGTCGGGGCCATGTCGGTGCTGCGCGACGTCGAGTGTCCGGTGCGCGTGCTCGGCTTCCTACCGATGACCGACAACATGTCCGGTGGCGACGCCACCCGCCTCGGTGACGTGCTGCGCATCCGCAACGGCACCACGGTCGAGATCATCAACGCCGATGCCGAGGGCCGGCTGCTGCTCGCCGACGGCCTCTCGCTCGCGGTGGAGGCGGCGCCGGACGCGGTCGTCGACCTTGCCACGCTGACCCTCACCGTGCCGATGGCCGTGGGCCGCCGGGTCGCCGGCCTCGCCGGTAACGACCCCGACTGGCAGGAGCAGGTGACCCGCGCCGCGGCCCGGGCCGGCGAGATGGTCTGGCCGATGCCGTGGGAGGGCGTCGAGCGCAAGCGGCTGGAGTCGAAGATCGCCGACCTGGTCAACACCCCGCACCACCGGTACGGCCAGTCGGCGCTGGCCGCCCTTTTCCTGCGTCAGTTCGTGCCCGACGGCATCCCGTGGGTGCACCTGGACATGGCTGGGCCGTCCTTCGTCGAGGAGGACGAGGGCGTGTGGTCGGCCGGTGCCACCGGCTTCGGGGTGCGCACCCTGGTCGAGCTGCTCTGCGGGTTCCGGCCGCCAACCTGACCGGGCCGACCCGCGCCGGTTGCGGCGAGTGGTTCAGGAGTCCAGCCGCACCCACCCGGCGGTGTCACTCTGGTCGTAGTGGTAGTCGTGGGGGCCGTCAACCGTCGTGACAGTGATCAGAACACCCGCCGCTGACGTCGGCGTGAGCATCACGCTGGTCACCCCGTTGACTCCCGAGGCGACCAGCGTGACACACGACAGTTCGGTCATCGGCAGCTCCCGGACCGGCACGGCGTGCAGGTCAACCACGCAGACCTGCGTGCTGCTGGATCCCGTCGGCGACTGGCTGGTAATCGTCACGGCCGCGACCGTCTGGCCCGGTTTGGTGGTCACGTAGAGAATCGGCCCGAGGGTGTGCCGGATCTCGGTGAATGTCATGGTTCGATCGTCGTTTCCGACCTCCACGACGTCGACACCGATACCTGCCTCGAAGCGGACTCGGTACTCGGGCTCCCCTACCGGTCGGATGTCGAATGGTTGGTCGTAGTACCGGACGACGGGCGAGCGGAAGCGGAGCGCGAAGTTGGACAGGTCAAGGTCTTGAACGCGATCCGGCAGGCTCGGGTAAGTGGTGGGCCCGCTCACCTGATGGAACGCTCCGGATCTATAGGCGTAACCACGCAGCTGCTTGGCCTTGATGGGCCCGCCGTCGGCGCGGGGCGGACCCCAGACTTCGAGTAGTACGGCGGCGCCCGCGGTGCGCACTGTCTGCTCGTCGTAGCTTTCGAACTCACCGCCAGGTCCGATATTCACATAGCCGAGGGTCTTGACCCCAGTGGAGCGGAGCGACAGCGCCAGCAACCCGGCCGCCCGACCGCAATACACCGTGACCAGGTCATCGGTCACCCCGTCGGCGTCGAGGTCGGCGGAGGCGATCGGCTGCCACGGAATGACGTACTCAGTCGCCTCATTTGTCGCCGGAGCCGTCCTGAACGGCGCGGTGCCGAACGGCGCGGTGTCGTGCCACCGCGTCACCTGGAACTGGTACGCGCCGGCGGGACAGCTCCGATCAGGTCCACGCCACGCCGGTAGGGTGATCCGGCTCGCCGTCAACGTGATCAGGTCCGGGTCGCTCACATACGTGACCGGCACATCGGTCTGCCCTGGGTCGGGAGTCGGGCCGCCGTCAGCGGACGGGCTCGGTTGGGTGGGAGGGGTTGCCTGCGGCGGCGCACTCCGGTGCGCCATGTTGAGAATCACCACGCTGCCGGCCACGACCAGCAGTGCAGTGACCAAGGTAACTGCGCCGATGGTGCGGCGAGACCTCAGCCTCTTCGCGGTAGCGATTGCCCGCTCGTCCAGCTCAACCGGGTGCACTCCGGTGCCGACGTCGGCCGAGCCGTCGGAGGGCCACTCGGGCTGCGAGTTCATCTCGGTCCTCCTATGTGTCCAGTTGGGGCAGGTGGTTGATCATGTAGGCGGTTGACTGACTGAACTCGTTAAGCTCGTCGTCGCTTGCCGGTGAGCCTCTCCTGAAATGTCCAGCCCGATCGATCGAGCTGCGGCCGAGGGTAGGGGCTGGACCCACCTGACAACACGGCCGACCTTCCCCAACCGGGAGGACTTTGTGCGGACCATACTGATCGGATGACCACCACCGTGGTCGCCGCTCTGCAGATCGGCACCTCACCGGAGGGCACCGCGGCGACGCTCGAGCGGATCCTCGATTACGAGCCGGAGATCAGCGCGAGCGGCGCCCGCCTCGTGGTGCTGCCCGAGGCCCTGCTCGGCGGCTACCCCAAGGGGGAGACGTTCGGCACCCGGGTGGGCTACCGCACCCCGGCCGGGCGGTCCGGCTTCACCAGCTACGAGGCGGCCGCGATCGACGTGCCCGGGCCCGAGGTCGAGGCGCTGGCCGGGCTGGCCACGCGCACGCGTGCGAGCCTCGTCGTCGGCGTGATCGAGCGGGCCGGCTCGACGCTCTACTGCACCGCGCTCTTCCTCGACCCGAGCTCGGGCCTGGTGGCCACGCACCGCAAGCTCATGCCGACCGGCACCGAGCGGCTGATCTGGGGCCAGGGCGACGGTTCGACGCTGCCGGTCGTGGCGACCGCGGCCGGCCGGGCCGGCGCCGCGATCTGCTGGGAGAACTACATGCCGCTGCTGCGCACCGCCATGTACGCCAAGGGGGTTCAGGTGTGGTGCGCACCGACCGTCGACGACCGCGACGTCTGGCAGTCGACCATGCGGCACATCGCCTGCGAGGGGCGCTGCTTCGTGATCAGCGCATGCCAGGTGCAGCCGGCACCGCGCGAGCTCGACCTCACCATCGACGACTGGGACCCGGACCGCCCGCTGATCCGCGGCGGCAGCGTGATCGTCGGCCCGCTGGGCGACGTGCTCGCCGAGCCGCTCTTCGGCAAGCCCGGTCTGGTCACCGCCGAGATCGACGTGGCCGAGCTGGCCGGCGCGCGCTACGACCTCGACGTGACCGGCCACTACGCCCGAGCCGACATCTTCACCCTCACCGTCGACGAGTCACCTCGGCACAGCGTCAGTTTCCCCCGGTCGGCGGCCGATGATCGCGGTTGCGGTGGGTGAGGTCCGGTGAGGGTGCTCGCGGTCGAGCCGACCCACCGAGGCTCGGGCGGCCTGGACCGCCTTGACTGGATCGAGGAGCTGGGCGTCGAGCTGTTCGTGCTGCACGGCCTGGGTGAGCCGGGGTACTGGCCGGCGCATCGACACCGGATCGTCGGCTCCCGGCACATCGACGACATCGTGGCGGCGGCCCGGGACTGGCACCGGGAACAAGGCTTCGTGGGCGCCTTCACTCTGGTTGAAGCGGGCGTGGTCGCGGTCGCCGCGGTCGCCGACGCGCTGGGGCTGCCGGGCATCGGCCTGGCCGCCGCCCGGGCCAGCCGCAACAAGCTGCTGATGCGCCTCGGGCACCGACAGGCCGGCGCACCCCATCCGGAGTTCCGGTTGGTGACCACGCTGCCCGAGGCGCTCGCCGCCGCCGGTGAGGTGGGCTACCCGGCCGTGCTCAAGCCCACGCTGGGGGCGGCGAGCAACTTCGTATTCCGGGTGGACGGCCCGGAGCAGGTGCGCGAGCTGTTCCCGCTCGCCGACGAGGGCAGCCGGAGCATGCCGGCGATCACGGCCGAGGTGGACGGGCTCGACCTCGGCCCGGCGGGGCTGCTGCTGGAGTCGTACCTGGACGGGTCGGAGCACCTCATCGAGGCGTGTATATGGGATGGCGAGGTGTACCTCGGCTCGATCGTCGACCGGCTCGAGGCCGAGGGTGCATCGATCGACGAGAACGTGCACTGTGCGCCGAGCAGCCTGACCCCGGATCAGGTGGCCCGCGTGCGCGCCGCGGTCGAGGCGGGCGCCCGCGGCCAGGGACTGCGGCACAGCGTGCTGCAGGTCGAGGTGCGCTTTCACGGCGACCGCCCGTACCTGGTGGAGATCGGCGCCCGTCCCGGCGGGGGTGGGCTGGACCGGATGGCACGCCTGAGCGCCGGGTATGACCCGATGCGGTGCCTGGTGGACGTGGCCGTGGGCCGGCGGCCGGCGCTGCGGCACTACCAGCCGACCGATGTGCACACCGCCGCCATGGTGCTGCTGAGCCCAGGCGGCCGGGTGGAACGGGTCGACGTTCCCGACGACCTGACCGAAGCCGCCGAGGTGTTCCTGTTCCGGCTCTCGGTCAAGCCCGGAGATGTTATTCGACGCCCACCGGACGGCAACGATATTGTCGGATTCCTGGGCACGATCGGGCCGATCCGCGCGGATGCATTGAAGGCATTGAAGGACCTCGCCGGACGCACTAAGGTGCAGGTCGCGCCTGTTGCCACTCCAATCTGATATTGATAGTCTTAAACGATTCGTCATCCAATGCGAGCGTCGTGATCGTTTGACGATCACCGCTCGGGGAGGGATTCACCATGGCCGGCACCGCCGTCAAGACCACCACCACTACCACGGTGTTCCTCACGCCGCAACGGATCACCGCGATGCTGCGCGACCGGCGCGCATTCCAGGTCGTGAAGTTCCGGACGAACTGCACCGACTGCGTTCCGAACTTGTGACGCGGAGCCCGGCACCGGTCGGCGCCTCGGCGCCGCCGGTGGCCGAGGCGCCGGCTTTGTTGGCGGAGTGCGCTTGGTTGGCGGAGTGCGCCACGGCCGTGCCCGGGCTCTACCACACCCACCCTCGCCATAACCTCACCGCCGTCGCGGCGCAGATCGTCGATGCCTACCGCGGCCAGGGTCGGCTGCGCCTGGGGCATCGCCGCCGGCTGGTGGTGCTGGCCGTGGACGGGTTCGGCTACGCCACCGCCCGCCAGCTCCTCGCCCCGACCGCGCTCGAACCACTGACGAGCGGATTTCCCACCACGACCGCGTCCTGCCTGCTGACCTCGATCACTGGACGGCCGGCCGATGAGCACGGTGTCATCGGGGTGCAATACCTGCACGCCGACGGTCGCCGTACGGTCGACTGTCACACCGGGGGTCTCGCCCGCCCGCGAAGCGTCGCACCGGCCCGTCCGACCCGGGCGCCGGGCCTGCCGACCATCTTCCAGCGACTCGCCGGCCTCGGCGTGGCCAGCGTGGCCGTGCCGGGTGCGCTGACCGGCCTGAGCCCGGCCTTGCGCCGGCGGCTGCTGCGGGGCGCCCGCATCGAGGCCGTGAGCGCCAGCGCCGACGCGCATTCGCTCCCCGACGCGGTGGCATCCGCGCTGGCCCGGGTGGGCGACCTCATCCGCTCCGGCGCCGCCGAGCTGACCTGGGCCTACCTCGATCTGGACAGCCACATCCACCGCCACGGCACCGACTCGGCCGTGCTCACCGCCGGGCGGGCCATCGACGCGT
>JBLNGJ010000094.1:0-6917 GCA_050264675.1 Micromonosporaceae bacterium | reverse complement strand
CCGAGGCCGGCATCCCACCCGGCATGGTCCGGCTCTCGGTCGGCATCGAGGAGCCGGCGGACATCATCGCCGATCTTACCCAAGCGCTGGACGGATCGCGGCCGGCGAGCTGACCAGTCAGTCGACGCCGGCTACGGGTGTCGAGCCAACCGCTGCGGCCACGAGCCGGGCACACCGCGACTCTGCTGGCCGCCGGCCGGGTGTTGCTCGCCGGTGGGATCACCGGCACTGTCCACACCGGACTCAGCGGCCGACCGCGTACCCCTGCCCCCCGCGCGGGTCGGCTGCCGCGCGCAGCTGGCCGTCGCGCGGATCCCGGCTGACCGCGGAGAGTCGCCCGAGCGACCAGGCGTCGCTGACCTGCACCAGATGGCCCCGACGGCGCAGGCCGTCGAGCACATCGCGACCCAGCCGGCTCTCCACGGCGAGAACCCCCGGATGGGCATCGCGCGGGTAGAACGAGTTCACCACCGCGTTGCTGTGCCAGCTCGGCGCCTCCACCGACTCCTGCAGGTTGCCGCCGAGCAACAGGTGGGTGAGCAGGAAGACCATCTGCCACTGGTCCTGCTGGTCGCCACCGGGCGTGCCGCAGGCCAGCACCGGCACCCCCTCGCGCAACACCAGGGTCGGGCTCAACGTCGTGCGGGGCCGCCGCCCGGGCACCAGGCTCGCCGGCAGACCCTCCTCCAACCAGCACATCTGCAACCGGCTGCCCAGCGGGAACCCCAGCGCCGGGATCACCGGCGAGCTCTGCAGCCAGCCGCCGCTCGGCGTGGCCGAGACGATGTTGCCCCACCGGTCCACCACGTCGAGGTGGCAGGTATCGCCCCGACCGGACGCGACCACGCCGCGGCCGGGCAACACACCATCGCGCTCGACGGTCGGCTCGCCCAGGCCGACCGCGTCCAGCGCCCCGCCGGTTGCGGCGGCCGCGTGCCGCAGATGGGTGGGCAGCCGGGCCACCCGGCCACCCGGACTGCCCGGCCGTAGCCGCAGGCTCGCCGTCGGCTCGACCAGTGCGCGCCGCGCGTCCGCGTACGACGCTGACAGCAGCTCAGCCAACGGCGGCGGCGCGGCCAGACTATCCCCGTACCAGGCCTCGCGGTCCGCGAAAGCCAGCTTGGCGCACTCGACGATGGTGTGCACACCGTGGCCGGTACGCGGATCTATCTCCGCGTCGTCATAGGCCTCGAGCAGCGCCAACTGCTGCAGCAGCACCGGACCCTGCCCCCACGCCTGGGTTTTGCAGACCACCACGTCGCGGAAGGCCAGAGCGACCGGAGCCTCGTAGGAGGGCGTGAACGCCGCCAGATCGGCACCGGTGATGACACCCGGGTGACGGGCCTCGCCCCACGTGCCAGGGTGCTGAAATGACCGGCGGGCGAACGCATCGACGGCCTCGGCCACGAACCCTTCCCGCCAGGCCCGTAGCGCCGCGTCGATGCCACCCTCGCGACCGCCCCCCGCCGAAGCCTCCGCCGCGACCAGGCGCTGATAGGTCACCGCCAACGCCGGGTTGGCCAGCAGAGCACCGGCCGGCGGCGGCGAACCCCCCGGTAGGTAGACCTCGGCCGAGGTGGTCCAGTCCGCGGAGAACAGTCCGGAGACCCGGTCGATCGTCTCCGCCGCGCCGGGCAGCAGCGGGTGGCCGCGCTCGGCGTACCAGATTGCGAAGCTGAGCACCTGAGCCAGCGAGCGGGTGCCGTGGTCGCGCAGCAACATCAGCCACGCCGGGATCGCGCCGGGCACGGCCGTGGCGAGCGGCCCGGCCCCGGGCGCCAGGTCGAAGCCCAGGCCACGGTAGTGGGCGATGGTGGCTCCGGCCGGTGCCGGTCCCTGTCCACAGAGCACGGCGGGCACCCCGTCGTCGCCCCGCGCGAAGATGATCGGCACCTCGCCGCCCGGGCCGTTGAGGTGCGGCTCGACCACCTGGAGCGTGAAGCCCACCGCCGCCGCCGCGTCGAAGGCGTTGCCGCCGGCCTCGAGCACGGCCAGGCCGGCGGCCGAGGCGAGCCAGTGCGTGGAGGCGACCATGCCGAACGTGCCGGAGAGCTCCGGTCGCGTAGGGGTCACGATAGTCAGCCTACGTCCGGCGCTGCGGACACCGCGGACACGGGGCCGGCCCGACGAAACATGCGCCGGCCGCGCCAGCTCGCGACGATCATGAGGTTTCCGGCCGCAACACACCGTTGAAAAGGAACCTAAGTTCATGATCAGCGCAAGAGGTTACAGATCGACTGATTTGCGATAGCGTATCCACGCCCCTCGTCGTGACCCACCCACACGGGAGCCCATCATGAACCCACGGCGACGCTCAAGCCTCCGCTCGCTCGGCGCCCGGCTCCTCGCCCTCGGCGCGCTCCTCGCCACGCTGCTCACCGGCGCGAGCACGGCCAATGCCGACGACATACCCTCCGATTCCCCACTGCCCGGCTACACGATCAACAACCCGCCCCTGCCTCCGCTGACCATCGGCGGTGCGCCGACGACCGTGCACCAGGGTGTGCATGAGCACGCGGCCTACATCGTCGAGGTGCCGGCGGCCTGGAACGGCGACCTGGTCATGTGGACGCACGGCTACCGCGGCCAGGGCACCGTGCTCTTCCCGGAGACACCGGCGTACGGCCTGCGGCCGAAACTGCTCACCGAGGGGTACGCCTGGGCCTCGTCGTCGTACTACGACAACGGTTTCGACATCGAGGCCGGGGTGCTCAGCACCAAGGACCTGGCCATGCTCTTCCGCGAGCTGGTTGACCGTCCACAGCGGACATATCTCGCTGGTGTATCGATGGGCGGCTACATCATCGGCCGCTCGCTCGAGCAGTACCCGAACTTCTACGAGGCCGGCCTGCCAATGTGCGGGGTCATGGGCGACCAGACCCTGCTCGACTTCTTCCTCGGCTACAACGTGGTGGCGCAGGCGCTGGCCGGCGTGCCGGCCTACCCGATCCCGGCCGACTACCTGACCAACGCGGTGCCGCGCATCCAGGTCGCGCTCGGCCTGGTGGGTCTCGGCCCGACCCGGCCCGACCCGACCAACGAGCTCGGCCGCCAGCTGCGCGCCATCACCGTCAACCTCTCCGGCGGTCCGCGCCCGGGCAGCGCGCAGGCGTTCGCGGCGTGGAAGGACTTCCTTTTCGGCATCGCCGCCGGCGCCACCGGTGAGACGCTGGCACAGAACCCGGGCCAGCTCGCCACCAACGCCGACACCGACTACCAGCCGAACGTGCCGGTCGACGTCAACGCGATGGTCACCCGGGTCGAGCCGCGCAACCCGCTCGACCGCGTGACGCCGCTGCTCATCCAGGTGCCACGGATCACCGGACTGCCGCACGTACCCGTGCTCTCGCTGCACGGCCTCGGCGACCTGTTCGTGCCGTTCTCGATGGAGCAGCGCTACTTCGAGGATGTGAGCTTCCACCACGAGACCCGGTTCCTGGTGCAGCGGGCGATCCGCACGGTGCAGCACTGCGAGTTCTCGCCGGCCGAGGTCGGCACGGCCTGGGACGAGCTGGTCCACTGGGCGGCCACCGGCGAACGCCCGGCCGGCGACGTGATCGGCGATCCCGCGGTCGTGGCCGACCCGAACTACGGTTGCCAGTTCAGCGACGCGGCCGCATACGCCGCTGGCGTCGGCTCCCGCCGGCTCTTCGCCGCCTGCCCGTGACCGGCGGCCGGCGCGCCTAACCAGCGGCCGCCGCGCCTAACCAGCGGCCGGTAGCGGCGCGCCGACGGGAAGGACGGCAAGGCCATCGGCGTCGATGGTGCCGGGATACTTCAGCCCGGCACCGGTGTTGAGCACCACCACCTGCTCGTCCCCGCTGAGCCATCCGGTGGCGAGCAGGTGGCGCAGGGCGCTCAAGCCGGCCGCACCCTCGGGGCAGAGCAGCAGCCCCTCGTCCCGGCCGAAGGTGGCAAGGTCGGCGAGGATCTCGGCGTCGTCGACCGCGACCGCGGTGCCACCACTGGCGGCGAGTGCGTCGAGCATCAGCTCGTCGCCGAGCGGGGCCGGCACGTTGATCCCGAACGCGATCGTCGACGCGTCCGCCCACGGGGTGACCCGACGCTGGCCCGCCGCGAACGCGCGCACCACCGGGGCGCAGCCGCTGGCCTGCACGGCCACCAGGCGGGGTGGCGGCGCATCGGGCAGCCAGCCCAGCTCGCGCAGCTCGGAGAGTCCCTTGTGGATTCCGATCAGCCCGACGCCGCCGCCGGTCGGGTAGACGATGACATCGGGTACGCACCAGCCGAGCTGCTCAGCAATCTCGTACCCCATGGTCTTCTTGCCTTCGAGGCGGTAGGGCTCGCGCAGCGTCGACGCGTCGAAGACCGCGCCGTCCCGGCGAGCGACGAACTCCCGCACCATCGCGCCGGCGTCGCCGATCAGCCCGGCCACCAGGTGCAGGTCGGCCCCGGCGGCGAGGCACTCGCGCCGGGTGATCGCCGGCGCCGCCGCCGGCATCACCACGGTGGCCCGCAGGCCGGCCCGGGCGGCGTAGGTGGCCCAGGCGGCGCCGGCGTTGCCGTTGGTGGGCATGGCGATGTGACGCACGCCCAGCTCGGCCGCGCGCGAGACGCCGACGGCCGCCCCCCGGGCCTTGAACGACCCGGACGGCATCAATCCCTCGTCCTTGACCAGCAGGCGCGGCAGGCCGATGCGCCGGCCGTAGCGCGGGGCCGGCTGCAGCGGCGTCCACCCTTCCCCCAGCGTCACCACGTGCGCCGGGTCGGCCACCGGCAACAGCTCGCGGTAGCGCCACAGGTCGGCTGGGCGCGCGGCGATCTGCGCCGGCGTGACGGCGCGGCGCACGGCGGCGAGGTCGTAGCGGGCGAGCAGGGGCGAGCCGCAGTCACAGACGTTGGTCGGCCGGTCGGCCGCGCGGGTCGTGCCGCAGCGTGGGCACTCCAGGTGGCTCAGGGTCACCCGCCGACCGTACCCGTGCACCTCAGTGCGGCACGAGGACGGCGACGCCGGTGACCCGGTCGGCGGCGAGATCGGCCAGCGCCTCATCGGCCCGCCCGAGCGGATAGCGCATGGCCGCCACCCGCAGCCGGTGCCGGGCGGCGAGGGCGAGGAACTCCCGACCGTCGGCCCGGGTGTTCGCGGTGACGCTGCGCAGCGTCCGTTCCTGGAACAGGTGGTGCTGATACTGCAACGCCGGCACGTCGCTGAGATGGATGCCGGCGATAGCGAGGGTGCCACCGCGGTCAAGGGCGGCCAGGGCCACCGGCACCAGCTCGCCGACCGGAGCGAAGAGGATCGCGGCGTCCAGCGGCTCGGGCGGCGCGTCCATGGCCGCGTTCGCCGACGCCGCGCCCAGATCGCGCGCGAGTTGGCGGGCCGCCGCCGACCGGGTGAGCACGTGCACGCGGGCGCCTTCGGCCAGCGCGATCTGGGTGGCCAGGTGGGCCGAGGCCCCGAAGCCGTAGATCCCCAGTCGCCCGCCGGGCGGCAGGTCGGCCCGACGCAGCGCCCGGAAGCCGATGATGCCGGCGCAGAGCATCGGCGCGAGCTCCGCATCCGGATAGCCCTCCGGCAGGGGGTACGCGTACCGCACCGGCACCGTGGTGAACTCGGCGTACCCGCCGTCCGCGTCCCAGCCGGTGTACTCCGACCGCGGGCACAGGTTCTCCGCGCCGCGTCTACAGTAGACACACTCGCCGCAGGTGTGGCGCAGCCAGGCGATGCCGACCCGCTCCCCCACCGCGAAGCCGCTCGCCTGCGGGCCGAGCGCGACCACCGTGCCCACCACCTCGTGCCCGGGCACGACCGGCGAGCGGTGCGGCGGCAGGTCGCCCTCAACCACGTGCAGGTCGGTCCGGCAGACCGCACAGGCGAGCACCTTCACCAGCGCCTCACCCGGGCCGGGCTCGGGGATCTCGCGCTGCACCGCCTGCAGCGGGTGGCCGGCGATCCGGCCGGGCGTACACACCTCCCAGGCGAGCATCGGGCCCACTCCAGCACGGTACCAACGGTCTAAACTCCGGCCCGTGACCGCCACGATCGACCCGGAGCCGCTGCGGCTGGCTGATGGCCGGCGCCTGCAGTTCTGGTCGGGCGGCGCGCCGGACGGGCGGGCGGTGTTCTTCATGCACGGCTGCCCCGACACCCGCCACGCCGCCTTCGGCGGAGCCGACGCCGCCCGGCGCGAGGGGGCGCGGCTGGTCGCGGTCAACCGGCCCGGCTACGGCCGCTCCGATCCGGCCGAGTCCGACCACCTCTCGGTAGCTGATGACACCGTCGCCGTCGCCGACCGGCTCGGCATCGATCGGTTCGCGGTGCTCGGCATGTCGGTCGGCGGTGGCTACGCCCTCGCCTGTGCCGCGCGCCATCCCGACCGGGTGGCGGCGGCTGGAGTGGTGGCGAGTCCGGCCGACGTGACGCGACTGGATCCGCCCGGCCACCGCGACGACCTCGGGCCCATCGAGCAGGCGTTCTTCACCCGGCTCGCCGAGCGCGACGCGGCTGAGGTCGCCGAGTGGATGCGACCGGAGTTCGAGGAGTACATCGGGCGGATGGGGCCCACCCGCGTCGATGACGACGTGCTGGCCGAACGCTACATCGACGAGCTGCATCCGCGGGACGCCTTCCTCATCGCCGCGCTTCCGGCCGCTGAGGTGGCCGCGGCGGTCCGCGAAGCGCTCGCCCACAGCGACGGCTACCTGCGCGATGCCGCCGCCACCTTCCGGGCCTGGGCGTTTCGGCCCGAGCAGGTCCGGTGCCCCACCTGGCTCTGGTACGGCGACCTGGACGCGAACGCATCGATCCGCAATGGACGCTGGCTGGCCGAACACCTGCCCCGGGCGACGCTGGTGATCCGGGAGCGCACCGCCCACCTGGGCACTCTCATGAACCACTGGGACGACATCCTGGCCACCCTGAGCGGCGCCGCCGGACGAGACTCCATTGCCTAGCC
>JBLNGJ010000093.1:0-6475 GCA_050264675.1 Micromonosporaceae bacterium | reverse complement strand
GCGACCAGCTCGCGGCCCTGATCGGCTCGACCGGGGTCATGCTGCCGGTCAGCGAGGCGACATTCCTTCCAACCATGCCTGGCCGGGTCGTGCGACTCGACGCTCAGGTTGGTGCGGCTGTCAAGTCACCCACGATCGTCCTGTCCAGCGGGGCGCTAGTGGTGATTGGCAACCTGAACCCAGCCCAGCGCGACCTCGTTCGGATCGGGCTCAACGCGGAGATCTTCTCTGAGGCACTCAATGTCAAGGCCCAAGCCGTCGTGGCCACCATCGGCAGTCTCGCCACCGCCGAAGTCGGCGGGCAGTACTACCCGCTGACGATCCAACCGGGTAGCCCACTCGACGCCTCAATGGACGGTCAGGATGTCAGGCTGACCATCGAGTCCGCACGGACCGTCGGCGAGGTCCTGGTCGTGCCGGTCGCGGCCATCGGGGCGGGTGCCGATGGCCAGACGTCCGTCACCCGGCTGGGTGCCAACGGAGCCGAGCAGCGGGTTGTGGTGACGGTCGGCGTGTCCGGAGACGGGTATGTCGAGATCCGGCCCGCCGACGGCCAACTCGCCCCAGGCGACCGAGTGGTCGTGGGCCGATGAGCGCTGCGGGCAATGGTCCGGAGTCCGGCGCACCGACCACCGGCCCCGTCCTGGAGTTGCGCGGTGTCACCAAGACCTACGCCGGCCCTCCCCCGGTGCACGCGCTCCGGTCCGCTGAGGTGACCATCAACCGCGGCGACTACGTTGCGGTCACCGGCCCGTCGGGATCGGGTAAGTCGACGCTGCTCAACATCGTCGGCCTGCTGGACCGCCCATCGTCGGGGACCTACTTCCTCGATGGTGTCGACACGTCCCGGCTGCCGGAACGAACCCGAGCTGCCCTGCGCGGTCAGCGTATAGGTTTCGTGTTCCAGACCTACCATCTGTTGGTGCACCGCAGTGCCGCCGAGAACGTCATGCTCGGCCTGCTGTACGGGACGGTTACCCGCAAGGCCCGCAGCCAGCTCGCCATGGCGGCGCTCGAACGGGTCGGCCTCACCGATCGTGCCGGGGCGCTGCCCACCCAGATGTCGGGCGGCGAGCGCCAGCGCGTGGCCATCGCCCGGGCTGTGGTCAACCGACCGCCACTACTGCTATGCGACGAACCGACCGGAAACCTGGACAGCGCAAGCGCATCGGTCGTGCTCGAACTCATCGAGGAGTTGTGGCGCTGCGGCTTCACCATCGTCGTCATCACCCACGACAGCCAGGTCGCGGGGCGGGCCCCGCGGATGTTGTCGGTGCGCGACGGCGTGGTCGCAGAGGGCAGGTGATGGTCCCGATGTGGCGACGCCGGCGACGGGCTGGATGGTTGCGCTCGCATTTCGGTCCGGTCGACCTGCTGAACGAAGCACTCGCCGGCCTTACCCAACGGCCGACCCGGTCCATGTTGACCGCGCTCGGCACCGTCCTCGGCGTCGGCTCCTTCGTCGCGGTCCTGGGCCTGACCGCGACGGCGAGCGGGCAGATCGATCGGCGCTTCTCGGTCCTGTCGGCGACGGAGATCACGGTCGAACAGGTGCCGCAGCCCGACACCGATGGACCGGTCCTCACCCTCGAGTTCCCCGATGACGCCGAGGCGAGGCTGCGCGGCCTGACCGGCGTGACTGAGGCTGGCCAGAGGTGGACGGTCGATCCGAAGCGCGCCGGAATGGCAAGCGCATTCCCGGCGGCCACGACACACACCGTCGTGGACGGCGAACAGGTCCAGGTCAGCGCCATCTCGCCGGGAGGACTGCGGGTCCTGCATGCCAGCTTCACCCAGGGCACGAGCTACAACGACTTCCACGAGCGCCGGGCCGAGATGGTCGCCGTTCTCGGCGCCGCCGCTGCGCGTCAACTCGGCATAACGAGGCTGGATTCGCAGCCGGCCGTCTTTCTCGGCGGGCTACCGCTGACGATCATCGGAATCGTCGGCAATGTCGACCGGGACCCGGACACACTCTTCTCGATCATGGTGCCGACCCGCACCGCGCTGCGGCTGTGGGGCCCACCAGCCCGTGGGACGGTGCCGATGATGATCATCGAGACCCAGCTCGGCGCCGCGGCTCAAGTCGCGCGGGAGGCTCCGATCGCCCTCCGGCCGGACAATCAACACCTGTTTCGGGCCATCGCGCCACCGGATCCGCGGTCACTCCGTCAGGGTGTCTCTAGTGACCTCAACGTCCTGTTCCTGGTGTCCGCCGGCGTGTGCCTGCTCGTCGGAGCCGCCGGAATCGCCAACACCACACTGATCTCCGTCCTCGAGCGCGTGAACGAGATCGGGCTGCGCCGGTCGGTTGGCGCCCGCGCGCCGCACATCGCTGGGCAGTTTCTCGTTGAAAGCACGTTTCTCGGCGCATTGGGCGGGCTGGTCGGCACGAGCCTCGGTGTGATCATGGTCGTCGTGGTGGCCGCCGCGAGGGACTGGACCGCCGTCCTGGCCCCACTGGCCGTCTGGCCGGCGCCATTGCTCGGCGCACTGACTGGATTGGTGGCGGGCCTCTATCCGGCCTACCAGGCGTCCCGAATCGAACCGGCCGACGCACTCCGGCGCTGACTCCCCAGCCCGCGGCCACCGCGCCGACGGGAGACACGCCGATAAAGGGCCATCGACCTGCGAATATAGACTGTGGGCGATACTGGGATCGAACCAGTGACCTCTTCGGTGTGAACGAAGCGCTCTCCCGCTGAGCTAATCGCCCGCAACGGGGTACGACTGTACCGGATCGTCACGCAGCGGTGCACGTGGGATCGCCGGCGACCGGGTCCGCTCGGGCGCCAGGACTCGACTCAGGCCCGACGTCATCCGTACGCCCATCGACGCACCCAAGGGCGCGAACGCTGAAAGTACCCCAACCCCGGTTCGGCGTGGGGCTCGATTCTGCAAACTGCCCACTCTCCAAGTTCCGCCGAACCCGTCCGAAGGTATAGGCACACTCTAAAGCCGGCACTCGACGGGTCACGGCAGCGACACGATCCGGTGCCACAAATCGGGCAAGGAGCGCACACCGAAACTGTAATAAATAGTCGTCCATACGACAGCGCCGACAAATAGCAACCCGACCATGGCCGCCAGAAACCGGACGAACAGGTTCTGTCGCCCAAGCCAGTGCCACCAGCGCTCCAACTGGGTACGGGTGAACTGAAGCAGTCGTTGCGCCCACACGAACTCGATGGCCCAGATGGCCAGGCCAGCCAGGACGATCAGCCAGCCGGGCCCGGGAAAGGGGATGAGGACGATGCCGATCCCGACGACGACAGCGCCGATGAGCGCGACCATGGCCTGAATGGTGACCCGCCCGGTACGCGTGGACCGGACTCGGTGATGGACCTCGCGCAACTTCTCCCGGCGCATCATGCGTCACTCCAGCCGCTCTTGACCGTTACCGGAGTTGGATACCAGACCGACCGGCGAAGCATCCGACCCCGGTGGGGTGTCCGCGGTTCCACCCCAAGGGTCTCCACCCACGACCGGTACCACTCACGAGACCAGCATCCCCTCCCGCAAGAACAGGACAGGCGCTCAAACACAACCACAATCGGGACCTTTTCTAGGTCGAGCTTTCCACGACTGGGTGAGATTGGCGAATGGCGCAGCGTAGCGGGAAGTGTGGCTATGAGTATGGGAAGCGCGGGGCAAGGGGGCGCCTCGCTGGGGGAGCCGGGGGGAGTACGCCGATGAGTGCCATACGCCCACAGACGGTAGAGGTGGAGACGTCGCTGCGCCTGGTGGCGCCGGACGCCACCGCCTTACCGGTACGCGCCAGTCTGCGCTACGACCCGGTCGACCCGTACGCGGTCCACGTGCTCTTCCACGCCGAGTCCACCAGCGGCGAGACGGTCAGTTGGTCCTTCGCCCGGGACCTGTTGGTGACCGGGCTGGACGAGCCGGCCGGCATCGGGGACGTACGGGTGTGGCCGTGGGCCACGCCCCGGGGGGACTTCGTCGCGCTGGCGCTCTCCTCCCCCGACGGCAATGCGCTGTTCGAGGTGCCGCGCAGCGTGCTCGTGCGCTTCCTGCGCCGCACGTACGTGGTGGTGCCGCGCGGGCGGGAAGGCGAGCATCTGGACGTGGACGCGGCGCTGGTGCGGCTGCTCGCCGGCCGCTGACCAACCCGAGTGGTCGGTCGGGTGGCGCCAGCGGCAGCGCCGCCCAACCGACACGCCCCCCCATTGGAACGCGGGGAAAACGGGAAAACCCACCCCCGGATCCCGTCAGGACGCATCCTGGCAGTGCCGCCGATGTCGCGTCACGACCCCCGACAAGGGGTCACCGCACGTCCTCGGGGCGGATCAGACCGTCCTCGATGGCTCGGGCCACCATGGCCGCCTTGTTGGGGGCGGGCCGACCGACCGCGGCGTACTTGACCCGGGCCCGGCTGATGTACTGGTCGACCGTGTCCACCGAGATGCCCATCTCCCGGGCCACGTTGAGCTTCTTCGGCTGCTGGAACCACAGCCGAAGCGCACGCTCCTCCTGGGCGGACAGGCGCGGGCGGCCCGGGCTGCGGTCGTCCAGCATCGCCTTGGCCAGCGACGGTGTGACGTAGGGCCGGTCCTGCGCGGCCGCCATCACGACCTCCATGAAGTGCTCGCTGCCCTCGTTCTTGGTCAGGTACGCGCAGGCGCCGGCGTCGAGCACGGCCCGGATGGTCTCGTCCGCGGTCTCGGCCGAGAACGCCACCACCCGCCGGCCGGCGGCGAGTTCCCCGACCCGACCGACCACGGTCTGGCCGAAGAGCCCGAGGTCGAGCACGAGCACGTCGGCGTCGCGGCCCGGGCCGGCGAGCACCGAGTCGACCCACTGACCGGTGGCGACCAGGCTGAGCCGCCGCTCCGGGTCGTGCTCCACCCACCACCGGATGCCGTCCAACACCACCTGATGGTCGTCGACCACGGCCACCGTCACCGGCCGTGGCGCCAGCGGGTTCGAACCCATCGCGAGTCTCCCTCCGTCGACCACAGCACCTCCACGTCGTCGTGGCGCGCGACCTCGTCCATGATGTGCAGGCCGCCCTCCCCATCGGCTACCACACTCACCTCCACCTCGCCGAAGCCCGAGCCGGCGCCGACGGTCGAGACGACGGTGACCCGGGCGTGCGTGCGCGCCGTCGCGAGCAGGTACATGGGTGCCTCGATCAGCGCCCGGCGCACCGGCAGCGGAAGGTCGGGCACTGGCCCCGCGGTCTCCAGGGTCACCGCCACGTCCCGGCGCTCGGCCACATCGGCGCACGCGCGCAGCTCATGCACGAGCGGGTTGGGTGTGTCGTCGTGCTCGGCGATGAGACGCCGCAGCCGGGCCGCCTCGATAGCCGAGCGTCGCTGCACGGCCGGCTCGGCCGGGTCGAACTCGCCGCTGGCCAGGCCGGCGAGAAACTGCCGCACGGCGCGGCCCATCTCCCGATAGCGGTGGATGCGGTCGGCGTGCACCCGGTCGGCGGCGAGCTGTGCCGTGGCCAGGTCGGCCCGTTCGGCCGCTGCGGCCGCGGCCCGCCCGGAGGTGCGCTGCAAGGCCCGCGCCCCCAATGCGAGGCCGAGCTGGAGAGCGAGCGTGATATAGACCACGATCATGTATCGGGACATGAACAACCCGCCGATCTCGCCGGCCCGCAGCATCGTGCCGAGCACGACCACCGAGTTGAGCACGAGCGCGCCGAGCAGCCACCGCAGCGGCCATTGCCAGAGCAATACCAGGGCGAACCAGCCAAACGCTGTCCAGGCCCAGTTGGACGGCCCGAACGCGCCGTCACCGGGCCGTGGCTCGCCCCCGGCCGGATCCTGGACCGCGACCAGCACGACGGCGACACACGCGAGCAGCAGGGGTATGCCGAAGCCGGGCAGCCACACCGACCGGCGCGACCCTGGCCGCAGCAGCGCCACCGAGCCGGCCACCACGAGCGCTGCCATTACCACCCACACCACCAGGACCAGCCGCGGCCATCGGTAGTCCGACCAGCCGGTCAGCGTCCCGATCAGGTCGCTGGACACGTGCCACGTGGCCGCGACGATGACCGCCGCGATGGCGGTGCCCCGGGCATACCGCTGCTCGGAGACCGCGATCACCGGTGGGCTCATGGCGGGTTCACCGGGGCAGGCCACTCGAGCGTCCACCGGGTGCCCACGCCCGGGGCCGACTCGACCCGGGCCCGCCCGCCGACCGCGGCCATCCGGCCCACAATGGACTGCCGGACGCCGTAGCGGTGGGCCAAGGCCTGGTCAGGGTCGAAGCCGCAGCCGTTGTCGCTGATCTCCACCCGGACCCGCCCGAGCACCGTGGTCAGGCTGAGCACCGCGGTGTCGACGCCGGCATGCCGGGCACTGTTGGTCAGCGCCTCGCCCGAGCTATGGGCGAGCGCGTCGGCCACCGCGGTGGGCACCTGGCAGGGCACCAGTACCGGTTGCACGCGCAGCCCGTCCGGCGTGCGGGTGGCGACGGCGGCGAGCAGCTCATCGAGCCGGAC
>JBLNGJ010000092.1:0-10133 GCA_050264675.1 Micromonosporaceae bacterium | reverse complement strand
CTACCGCACCGACGCGCAGGCCGCCCCGGTGGTGGAGGCGCTGACCCGGGCGGCGATCCCGGTGCAGAAGCGCTCGCACGACCGGCTCGCCGACCGCCGGGCGGTCACCGAGATCGCCCGGGAGCTGCGCTTCGCCGGTACGGGCGGCGGCGGGCTCACCGACCGGGTACGCGCGGCCGGACGGGCGCTGGCCACCCGTACCCCCCGGCTCTTCGAGGCCGACGGCGCGGCACCGGCCCAGCCGAGCGAGGCCCTGAGCGAGGTCGAGGTCTACAGCGCGGTCGAGCTGCTGCTGCCGCTGGCCGCCCGGTTGGGCGACGACCTGGACGCGTTCCTGCAGGCGCTCGCGACCGGGGCCGAGGTCGACGCGCTGGACCCGAAGGCCCAGGCGGTCACCCTGCTGACGCTGCACGCGGCCAAGGGGCTCGAGTGGCCGGTCGTGTTCATCGTCGGCTGCGAGGACGGCCTGCTCCCGCTGCGCCTGCCCGGTGCGACGCCGGCCGGCCGGGCCGTGGCCCACGACGCGGTGGCCGAGGAGCGGCGGCTCTTCTTCGTGGGGCTCACCCGCGCCCAGGACCGGCTCTTCCTCTCCCACGCCGCCCGGCGTACCCGGCACGGTCGCGAGCAGCAGCCGGCGCGGACGCCGTTCCTCGACGCGATCGACCCGGGGCTGCTGGAGCGGGTCGGCCAGGCGAGTGAGCCGCCCCGGCCGCGGCACCGCCAGCTACGCCTGATCTGACTGCGCCGGCACCGCCGCGCGAGGGCGCTCGGTGGAGACGACGAGGACCACCCCGAGCACCACCGCGGCCGAGGCGACGAGCACCTGCCGGGTGAGCGCCTCTCCGGCGAAGAGCACACCCAGGGCGAGCGCGATGACCGGGTTGACGTAGGCGTAGGTGGCCACCAGTGAGATCGGCGCGTGGTGCAGCAGCCAGACGTACGCGGTGAAGCCGACGATCGAGCCGAACACCACCAGATACCCCAGCGCCCACCACGCCGCCGCCGGGACCGCTGACCAGCGCCACGGTGCCGGCTCGTGGCGCAGGGACGCGACGCCGATCAGCACGGCGCCGCCCACGATCATCTCGTAGACGCTGGTCACGAACGGGTTGGCCGGCATCGGCAGCCAGCGGCTGATGAACGACCCGCCGCCCCAGCAGAGCACACCGAGCAGCACGAGCAGCCCGCCGGCGACCGGGATCGCGCCGGTGCGTGAGCCGGGTGCGAACAGCACGGCGCAGCCGGTGAGGCCGATCGCCACGCCGATCAGCGTGGCCACCCGCGGTCGGTCGCCGGTGGTGGCGCGCAGGCCGACCAGGAGCAGTGGCGTCAGCGCGATGAGCAGCGCGGCCACGCCCGAGGGCAGGCCAAACTTCGGTGACTCGGCCACCGTCAGCAGCCCATTACCGCCGGTGAGAAGGAGGACGCCGACCAGGCCGGCCGACGCGAACTGGCGCGGCGTGACCTTCAGCACGCCGGTCCCGCTGCGGATCATGAGGATCACGCTGAGGATCAGCGCCGCAACCAGGAACCGGACCGCCGACGCCCAGAGCTCGGGCAGGTAGCGCGCCATGGTGAGGATGCCGAAGTAGGTCGACCCCCACACCACGTAGACCACGCCGAGCGCCGACCAGATCATGAAGGCCGCCGGGGCGGGTGGTCGGGTTCGCGACAGTGTCGGCGTCTTATCGGGAACGGTGACGGCGGCCGGCCCGCCCGCTGGGATCTCAGGTTGGGAGCTCATCGCAGGCCCACGCTACGGTGAGCCCGGCACGCAACCGGAACCAGGGCGATTTCAACTTGGTTCCGGTCCAGCGCGCAAGCCGTTCCGAACCACGAATGAGGAGCGACTATAGATGGGCCAGGGCTGGCCCGCGATCGTGGCCAGGTTCAGCCAGGAGGAGAGATGTCGACGCACCCGCAGTCGGGTGGGCCGGAAGGATCGCCCGGGTACGCGCAGCCGCAGGACCCCTGGGCGGGTGGGTTCGAGCCGGGGCAGGCCTCGGTGCCCACGGATCCCATCCCGCACCAGTACGACCCGTATTCGAGCTACCAGCAAGGCGACCCATGGGCGCAGCAGACTATGCCGCATGGTGGCTATCCCGGCTATCCGCCGCCCCGGCGCAGCCGAGCCCTGCCGATCGCCATCACCGCGGTGATCGTGTTGCTGCTCGGCACTGGCGCCGGCTACGCCGCCTGGTACGTGGCGACCAACAACCAGCCGTCCTCGGCGCCGACCACCCCCGCGGTGCAGGCCACCAGCCCGGGTGGCCAGGCCACCAGTCCGGGCGGGCTCAGCACGTCACCGGCGGTGAAGTTCGACGCGCATAAGGTCGTCGCCGGCGACTGCCTGATCAACAAGGGCAGCGGCGACAACCCCGACATGCAGGTGGTTGCGTGCAACACCGCCAAGTCGTACAAGGTGATCAAAGTGCAGCAGGGCACCGGGATTCCCGAGGGTCCGGACGGCAAGTTCGACCGTGACACCACGAGCGTGGCGGTGTGCAAGGACACCGACTACGAGTCGTGGTACGCCTACGACGACGAGGACAACGACGCCAACGACGTCTTCTTCTGCATGACGAACAACCCGTAGGGATTCGCCACGGCGTCACGGGATTCGCCACGGCGTCACGGGATTCGCCACGGCGCCAGGGGATTCGCCACGGCGTCACGGGATTCGCCACGGTGTCGCCGTAACCGGGTGCGACGCCGACCCGGCGCGGCCGCGGTGGGGCAGTTTTCTGGATTGAGCCCTTACCACGCCGACCAGGCCTGCTTAGGTGGGCAGTTTTCTGGATCGAGCCCGCACGCATTGCGTGGTAGGGGCTCCTTTCTTGAAGTTGCCGCTGCCGCCGCAGTAGCCCGGGGGCAAACCCGGCCATGGCGGGGCGCTGTCGAGCGTGCCTCAACTGGCCCGACGGTTGCGGATGGTTGCCCGAATCTCGGCCACCAGTTCCGGCAGGTCGTCGCGTAGGCGCGGTGCGGTCACGTGGAGCACGGTCCAGCCGGCCGCGACCAGACGGTTGAGGCGGCGGCGGTCATCGTTCATGCGCCGCGCTGAACCCACGTGATCTAACCCGTCGTACTCGACGGCGAGCTTCAACTCGGGCCAAGCCAGATCGACCCGGGCGATGAAGCCGTCCTCGCCATACACGTTGAACTGCGCCTGCGGCACGGGTAACCCGGCCAGCACGAGGCGCACGCGGAGCCGACTCTCCGGGGGCGACTCGGCCCGACCATCGGCGAGGCGGACGACCTGGCCGAAGCGTCGCCAGCCGCGCTCCCCCTCGCGCTCCTGCGCGTACGCCAGCAGGTGCTCGATGCCCGCCACTCGGCCGGTTGCGAGGACCCGATCTACCAGCACGACCGCCTCGACGACGTCGAGCCAGCGGGCGAGATCCCAGCAGGTCCGAAGTGGACTGGTGACCGGCAGCCGACCCACCCGCACCACCTCGTCCGGTCGGAGTGTGCCGACGTGCAACCGCAGCCCGCGGGACGGTCCGACTCTTAGCGGCCGGGGCACCAGCGCCTCGACCGGATCCACCGGCCCAGCCAGGCCGGCACCCCACAGGGTGGCCGCCGATGCGCCCGCGATGACCGAGCCCTTGGGCAAGAGGTACGCCAGGGCGGCCGCGCAGCGAAGCAGGTGTGTCTCCGGCAGGGTCGAGTCGACGTAGACGCCGTGGAACAGCCGGCGCCAGGCGCTGCCGCGCAGCTGCTTGGGACTGAGCAGGCCGCGCTCGATGGCGGCCCGACCGGAGAAGCACTTGTTGCGTAAGGGAGCCGGGAGTTCGCCGGAACGAGGCACCAGGCAAGCGTCGACTGAGCGGCCAGACCGCACCAGCCCGGTCACATGATCTGTGGATAAGGCGCTGCCCTGTGGACGAACGTCGAAAGCCATCGGCGGTGCCGGGTCGGCTGGGCAATCTCAAGAAATGTGCCTAAACGGATCGTCCGGTAGGGGCCGGGTTCACGAAGTTGCCCTGAAAAGGCAGGCCGGAATCGGCGGGGCGCCACGGGACAGAGAGCCGGCTAGGGCGAGTTCACCCACTCGTCGGTGCCGTCGGTGAAGATCTGGTGCTTCCACACCGGCAGCCGCGCCTTCACCTCGTCGACCAGCCGATGGCACAAGGCGAACGCGTCACCTCGGTGTGCGGTCGAGACCGCCGCGGCGAGCGCGATGTCGCCGACGACGAGCTCACCGACGCGGTGCGACACGGCGATCGCGAAGACGGCCGGGTCCTTGGCGATCTCTGTGGCCACCTCCGCGAGCACGTCCCCGGCGCTGGGGTGGGCCTCATAGATGAGCCGGTGCACACCGCGTCCGTGGTCGTGGTCGCGCACCACCCCGGCGAAGGAGACCACTGCGCCGGCGGCCACGTGGGCCACCGCCGCCTCGTGCGCGGCGACATCGAGCGCGGTAACGGTGATGGCCGTCTCGACGGTCACAGCAGCTCCTCCGCGATGGGACGCGCGTCGCCGGTCACGGACGCGCTCCGTTGGTCAGCGGCAGGGGTACGAACGGGACCACATCGCCCGGGTTGCCGGCGGTGCCCGGCTCGATGACGGCGAACCCGTCGGCCCGGGCCAGCCCGCGCAGCATCGAGGAGCCGGCGTGCCCGACCGGGTGGGCGCAGCCGTCCGCGTCCACCTGGACCAACGCGAGGTGGGTGTGCTCGCCCCGGCCGGTGATCGGTGCGCCGAGGCTGACCCGGCGCAGTGGCGGCGTGCCGCGACCCGAAAGCCCGCGCAGCAGGGGCTCCACGAGCGAGACGAGCGCCACGATGGCCGACTGCGGGTTGCCCGGCAGGCCGGCGATGAACCGGGGCCGCGCGTCGCCGGACCCCGGCCCGACCCGCGCCAGCAGCATCGGATAGCCCGGGCGCACCGCGACCGTGTCGGTGATGTACTCCGCCTCCAGCGCGGCGAGCGCCGGATGCAGGTGGTCGACCGGTCCGTGCATGGTGCCGCCGGTGGTGCAGACCAGATCGGCGACCTCGAGCGCGGACCGGATCGCCGAGACGTGGGCGTCCAGGGTGTCCTCGACCGGACCGCGCGGATCGAAGCCGGCGACCGGGTGGGCCCCGAGGCGGCGCAGCCACGCGGGTAGCTGAGGTCCGAGCGCGTCCCGGACCCGACCATCGCCGGGCGGGCCGGCCGTGAGCAGCTCGTCACCGAAGATCACCACGGCGACCCGGGCGGCCGGCTGGACCACCAGGGTCGCGTACCCGCACGAGGCGGCCAGCCCGACCACGGCGGGCGTTACCGGGCTGCCCGCGGCGATCAGCTCTTCGCCCTTGCCCGCTTCATCGCCCGGCTCACGCCACTCCGGCACCGGGCGGGGGGTGCCGGTGACCCGGCCGTCGGTGAGCGCGGAGTCCTCGGTCCGGATGATCTGTTCGGTGCCGGCGGGCACCATCGCGCCGGTCGCGATCTCGGCCGCCTCGCCGTCACGCAACGGCTCCGGTACGGTGCCGGCCAGCACCCGGCTGACCACCCGCCACGGGCCCGGGCCACGGGTGGCGTAACCGTCCACACTGGAGGTAGGGAACGCGGGCAGGTCGGTGAGGGTGACCAGGCCGGCGGCGAGAGTCAGGCCGTCGGCGCGGTCGAGTTCAACCTCGATCGGCTCGAGCCGGGCCGCGCGCCCGGCGGCGTGCGCCCCGGCCCGCGCGGTCGACCAGTCCAGCGATGGCCCCATGACCACGACGATATCGCCCGGGCCCGGGCAGCAGCCGGTCAGCCGTGATCGCCGCCGCGCAGCTGGTCGATCGTGTGCGCCAGGATCGGGCCGAGCACAGCCAGCCCGTCCCGGGCCCCGCCGGTGGAGCCGGGCAGGTTGACCACGAGGGTCCGGCCGGCCACCCCAGCCAAACCGCGGGAGAGCACGGCCGTGGGCACCCGGTCGCGGGAGTACGCCCGGATCGCCTCGGCGATGCCGGGAATCTCGTAGTCGAGCACCGTCCGGGTCACGTCGGGCGTGCGGTCGGTCGGGGTCACCCCGGTGCCGCCGCTGGTGAGCACGGCCTCGACGCCGTCGGCCACCGCTTCCCGCAGTGCCTCGGCGACCGGATCACCGTCGGGCACCACGACCGGATCGGGCACCTCGAAGCCGAGCTGACGCAGGCCCGCGACCAGGATCGGCCCGCTGGAGTCGGCGTACACGCCGGCCGCGGCCCGGTTGGAGGCGACGATGACCCGGGCGCGCCGCGAGCCGGTCATATTGCCTCCTCCGCTGAGGAAAGCGCGTCGTCGGTTACGTTTGCCTCCTCCGCTGAGGAAAGCGCGTCGTCGGTCACGGCTCGGGCCGTTCCCACACCCCGGTCTTGCCGCCCTCCTTACGCAGCACCCGTACCCGGTCGATGACCGCGGCCGGGTCGACCGCTTTGACCATGTCGACCAGCGCCAACCCGGCCGCGGCGACCGCGGTCAGCGCCTCCATCTCCACACCGGTCCGGTCGGCCGTGCGCACGCTGGCGACGATCTCCACGTCGGTCTCACCCAGCTCGAGCTCGACCTGCACACCGTGCAGCGCGATGGGGTGGCAGAGCGGGATGAGGTCGGGGGTTCGCTTGGCGCCCATGATGCCGGCGATCCGGGCGACCGCCAGGGCGTCACCCTTCGGCAGCGCGTCGCGCCGGAGGAGCCCGATCACTTCGCCGGTGGTCCGCACGATGCCGGCAGCGACCGCGCGGCGCACGGTGACATCCTTCGCTGACACGTCGACCATGCGGGCGGCTCCGGTCGCGTCCACGTGCGTGAGATGCTCGCTCACGCGGCCGAGGGTACGCCGCGCGGCGGGTACCGTGGCGCCGACCGATACGCACCGATGCGAAGGTACGCGGAGGCGACATGACCCACGACGCGACCGAGGACGGGCAGCGGCCCGCCGAGGCGTCGCTCTACGACGACCCGGCCACGGCCGACCTGGGCGCGAAGGTGGCCGAGGCGTGGGGCGACTTCGGCCAGGCCCTCGCCGCCGCCCTGCCGGCCCTCGCCGCCGGGACGCGGCTCGACCTGACCCTCGACCCGAGCGCCGCCGGCGTCGGGGAGGCGGTCTTCGGGGTGAGCGTGCTGCCCGACGACGGTGCGCAGTTGCGGGCGTACGCCGTGGGCAACTCGCTGCTGCCGCCCGAGCACCGGCTCTCCCGATCGGCGGTGGCCGAACTGGTGGCCCTCGGCTGGTCCCCGCCGGGTGTGGTGGCCGGCTCGGACGACCGGTTCGGACTGGCCCTGCCGACCGCGCAGGCGAACCGGCTGGCCGCCATCATCGGCCGGACCCTGCGCGACGTGTACGGCACACCGCACCCGGCGTTCCTCATGGTGGCCGCCCGGGGCGCCGACCAGGCGCCGCTGGAGCCACCGCCGCTGGCCGCGGCCCGGCCGGTGCCGGACGCCGGCGGTCCGGCGCTGCCCGGGCAGGTGGACCTGGCCGCGCTCTCGTTGCCGGAGAAGGTCGCGGCGGTGATCGCGGCGATGCTCAAGACGGCACCGGAGAGTCTGCCGGTCGACGGCGACGGCGACATCGGTATCCGTTCCGGCTCGGCGATGGTCTTCGTACGGGTGCGGGACAACCCACCGTTGATCGACGTCTTCTCTCCGGTGCTCACCGAGGTCGACGCCTCGGAGCAGCTCTATGTGCGCCTGTCCGAACTCACCCACCGGATGCCGATCGGGCGGCTCTACTGCGCCGGTGAGACGGTGTGGGCCTCGGTGCCGGTCTTCGGCCGCGACTTCCAGCCGACCCACCTCATGCTCGCGGTGCAGGTGATGACCGGCCTCGCCGACGAGCTCGACGACCGGCTGCACGGCGAGTTCGGCGGAAAGCGGTTCTTCGCCGAGGGTGATCGCCCCGCCGGGGCCGACGGGGACGATCACACCGGCATGTACCTCTGAGCGTTCAGCCCAGCGGGATCCAGGCGATCCGGTCGAGGCTGTGCGTGTCGTTGGCCATCAGGCCGGCATCCGAAAGCGTCCACAGTGTCTGGTCGATGATGAGCGACCGGCGGATCTGGGCCGGGTAGCCGTATCCGGCGTTGGCCTGGACCCATGGGTGGCTGATGAAGCCGACCTCGCTGATGCCGGTCTCGCCGATGCGCAGCACCAGGGCGCCCTGGTTCGGCATCGCCTTTACCGGTGAGCTGACGGCACCACCCGGGACGCCGGGCGCACTGCCGCCGCCGGAGCCACCCGGGCCGCCGTAGACCTGCAGCGGCACCACGAGCAGACCGTCACGCGGCCAGTAGAGGAAGGCGTGCGGGTCGAACTCGGCCTCGGAGCTGGAGCCGGTGACCTGGTAGCGGGCGAGTCGTTTGGGCGCGGCCTGGTTGGTCGTGTCGAAGAGGGAGATCTGGGTGCCGGTGGCCGCGCCGCGTTCGGTGGCCTCCTGCCCGATGCCGATGAGGCGGCCAGCGCCGGCCGGGTGCAGGTACGAGGAGTACCCGGTGATCTTCAGTTCGCCGAGCACCTTCGGGTGGGTCGGGTCGCTGAGGTCGACGGTGTAGAGCGGGTCCATCTGCCGGAACGTCACCACGTAGCCCTGGGTGCCGTAGAACCGCACCGCGTAGATGCGTTCGCCCTTACCCAGGCCGTCGACGTGGCCGATCTCGCGCAGCGCGCGCCGGGACACCTCGAGCACGTAGACGCCGGAGTGACTGGTGCCCCGATCCTCGGTCCCGAACACGGTCGGCGTGCTGGTGGTGGCTACCCGCAGCTTGCCGTCCCATTCGGACATCGCGTACTGGTTGATCAGGTAGCCGGGCACGGTGCCGCCCGCGACGTAGCGCGGCCGTCCGGTGCCTGAGGTGTCGAACTTGTAGATCTCGGTGCGCAGCTCGTCCGGGCGAACCACTCCGCCGGCCTTGACCATCGGAACCTGCCGCCAGCTGAGGTCGCTGGCGATGTAGAGGCTGGGTCCGTTGCTGTAGACGGTCTCGCCGTCGGCCACGATCGTAGTCGGGTCACCGTTGCTGAGCCGGTCGGCGCCGAGGTCGAACGTGAGCACGGTGAGCATGTTGGTGCCGGTGTAGGTGGCCGGGCGGGAGATGGCCGCGCAGCCGGCCTGTCCTTTCTCGACGGTGCCACCGTTGCTGACCTCGATGCGGGGCAGCCAGTCCGCGAGCGGAGTACGGTCGATGACCTTGAGGTTCGCGGCCAGGCGTTCGGCGTCGGTGCTCTTTTCCTGGTACGGGAAGGCGACGCGTGGGTTGGAGCGGATGACGACCCGGGCGATCGGGCCGACCTGGCGGGCGTCGACCAGTCCACCGTCGATGGTGTACTCGCCCAGCACCCGCGGCCTGCCGGCCAGGTCCACGAGGATCAGGCGTGGCCCGTAGATCGGCGCCGGGGTGTCCGGGGCCGCCTGCCTCGGCACGGCGGCCTGGTCGTCGACGGCGCCACCCGGCACGCCGGCCTCCGGGACCGTGACGCCGGGCGGCACCGCGACGCCGCCGCGCATTGCGGCGTAGTTCTGCGGTGACAGCACGAGCGCGTGGTCGCCGGAGAGCAGCAGGTCGGCGGCGAGGGTGAGGTAGCCGCCATTGGGGTCGTGCGAGTTCAGGTCGAGGGTGCCGTTCACGGTGGCGCTGGCCGCGTCGATGACCCGCAGCACGCCAGCGGTGATGGTCACAATGCGCCGGCCGTCGGTCTTGACCAGATCGGGCTCGTCGGCCCCGGCCTCGTGCCGGTTGGTGCCGGAGTAGTCGGGCGCGGTGCCGGTGTTGGCCGACCCGGCAGACTTGTCCGTCGCCCCGCCAGCTCCGCCGGCCGCCTGCGGCGCCGGCGGTGCCGCACCGCGCAAGGCGCCCTCACCGCCGTAGTACACACCTCCGCCGAACCCGTACGGTCCGACCACCGCCTTGGCCGCGGCGCGCAGGCTCTGCACCGCGGTCTGGCAGGTGTCGAAGGCGACCAGCTGGAAGGAGCCGAGCGGCACGCCGCGGTCGTGGAACGTCGCGGTCTGCCCGTTCGCGGAACACCCGGTCAGGCCGAGGCCGAGCAGCAGGGGTCCGGCCATTGTGGCCAGACCGGCGCGCCGCAGGAGTCGTGTCATGCCGCGTCGACGTGGCGACCCGGGTTCCGGTTCCCGGTCCGTCCGGGGTCGTCTGAACCCTCCCGGTCCCCGGTCTAGC
>JBLNGJ010000091.1:0-5771 GCA_050264675.1 Micromonosporaceae bacterium | reverse complement strand
ATAGAGGTCGAAATAGGAGGCGGATCATGGCGACCGACCACGACACGATGGCGACCCGGGACCAGGTGCGGCAACGCTATGCTGCGGCCGCGACGCGGGTTCTCGCCGGCCAGGGTTGCTGCGGCCCAGCGTCGGCCAGCGACTGCTGTGGTCCGGCCGCCGCCGAGGCGGAGGAGGGTTTCGGCGCCGAGCTCTACTCCGTTGCCGAACGCTCGGACCTGCCCGAGGCAGCGGTCGAGGCGAGCCTCGGCTGCGGCAATCCGCTCCTGGTCGCCGATCTCCAGCCGGGTGAGACGGTGCTCGACCTGGGGTCAGGTGGCGGCATCGACGTGCTGCTGTCGGCCCGCCGGGTCGGGCCCACCGGCAAGGCCTACGGGCTGGACATGACTGACGAGATGCTCGACCTCGCCGGGCGCAACGCCGCCGCGGCGGGCGCGCGCAACGTGGAGTTTCTGCGCGGTCACATCGAGGACATTCCGCTACCCGATGGCAGTGTCGACGTGATCATCTCGAACTGTGTCATCAACCTCTCCACCGATAAGCCGGCCGTCTTCGTGTCGGCCCATCGGGTGTTGCGGCCCGGCGGCCGTCTGGGTGTCACGGATGTGGTGGCCGAGAACCACCTCACGGCGACGCAGCGAGCCGAGCGCGGCGGTTGGGTCGGTTGCATCGCCGGTGCCTTGTCCATAGCCGAGTACGAGCAGGGCCTGACCGCAGCGGGCTTCGCCGACGTCGAGATCACGCTGACCCACGAGGTGGCCGACGGCATGCACTCGGCGATCGTCCGGGCCCGCAAGCCAGTGACGGCTGACTCCAGTGATGCTGACTAAGGTGGCGGCGGCGTCGATCCGCTCACCCGTCCGACATACCGGATGCCGTTCGGGCTGATCCGGCCGGCGTCGATCGCGGCCTGCTCGTCGGCCATGGTGACGCCGGCCAGGTCGGGAAAGAAGTACGGCCCGCGCTCGAGCCGGTCGGTCGCGAAGCGGGCGGCCAGGGCGGACACGACGCTCTGGCCGGTGTGAAGCCGGTGCGGCTCGGCCCAGCCGGCGAGATAGGCGGCCCAGGGCTGCCCCGAAGCGACCCAGTCGTCGCGGTGCCGGTTCAGCCACCCGTGCTCGTCCGCGAGCCGCTCGAAGCACCACGTGGCGGTGGGTTCATCAAAGCGCTCCCGGGCCCACTCCAGCACCACCAGGATCCCGTCCGGGTGAAGGCGCTGCGCGATCTGCTCGACAACGGAGTCCAGATCGGCGACGTGATGAAGCGATGTGGCCGCCACGATCGCGTCCCAACGACTGTTCCTGGCGACGGTTTCGAACTCGACCCGTCGGTAGTGCGCGCCATCGGGGGCCTCCGGATCGACACCGATGGCGTCGTAGCCGGCCTCGCGTAGCTGGGGCACGTACCCGCCGAGTGGTCCGCACCCCAGGTCGAGCACCCGGCTCGGCGGGGCGGGCAGGTGGTCGCGAACGAACGGCCAGGTCGCCTCGAGCCAACGACGATCGGCCTCGGTGTGGTGACCGTGATCGGCGTGCACGATGACTCCTCGGAACGGGTGCCTCCTCGCAACGGTGCTACCTCGCAACGGTGCTACCTCGCAACGGCGGTCGATCCGGACGGGTCGGCCGCGCTGTCGTGGTCCGCCGGCGCGCTCGGCGGCCCACACACCGCGATCAGCAGCAGGAGCTCTCGCTGCAATCGCACTCGCAGTCCTCGCAACCGGTCCGTTCAGTCACGTCACGCATCGCATTCACCTCCTTCCCCGTCCGGTGGGCACCAGGACACCCCGGGCGCGGGCGGTGGGCATTCGGCCGAGGGCAGTGCGTTGATCATCGCCACCATCTCGGCGCGCAGCGCCGCCAGCCGGGCCATCTCGGCGTCCAGCTCGACCAGGCGGCGCCGCAGCAACTCCTCGGCCGGTTCGCATGGGCACACCCCGGTGTCGCGTACCGCCAGCAGGTTGGCGATGTCACGAAGCCGCAACCCGAGCCGCTGCGCCCCCTGGATGAACCGCATCCGGTCCACGGCGCCGGCGTCGTAGACCCGGTATCCCGCGGGCGTGCGTCGCGGCGGCGGCAGCAGGCCGGCCCGCTCGTAGTACCGGACGGTGTCCGGCGCCACGCCCGCGACCGCGGCCAGCTCGCCGACCCGCAGCCCGGGCCCGGTGGTGATCGTCGTGCTCATGCCACAACGGTAAACCTTGGAGTGCGGTCCAGGGTCAAGGCCGGACGCTACCTTTTCGGTCGGCAAGGCAGGATAGAGGCACGAGGCAGACGACAGGAGGCCCCCAACCATGGCGCTCTCGCTCCCGATCGACCCGGAAGCCACGAAGCTTCTGCAGGACAGCCCACTCGCCCTCCTCCTCGGCATGCTCCTCGATCAGCAGATTCCGATGGAGAAGGCGTTTTCTTCTCCGTACGTGCTCAAGCAGCGCCTCGGCCGCGACCTGGACGCGCACGAACTGGCCAGCTACGACCCGGAGGCCCTCACGGCGATATTCGCCAAGCCGCCAGCCCTGCACCGCTTCCCGAAGGCCTTCGCCAAGCGGGCCCAGGAGCTGTGCCAGGTGCTCGTCGACAAGTACGACGGCGACGCGGCGGGGCTGTGGACCGGCGCGAAGACCGGGGCCGAGGTGGTCAAGCGGGTGGGCGAGCTGCCTGGCTTCGGCAAGCAGAAGTCGCAGATCTTCGTGGCCCTGCTGGCCAAGCAGTTCAGCATCAAGCCCAAGGGCTGGCAGGAGGCGACCGGCATCTACGGTGAGGCCGGCTGCTACCGCTCGGTGGCCGACATCACCGACCCCGGCTCGCTGGCCAAGGTCCGTGAGTACAAGCAGGCGATGAAGGCCGCCGCCAAGGCCGAGGCGTAGCGGCGCCCGGCGCGAGCTTTCGACCGGCCGCGGACGGCGGGACGACACGATGCCACTCGCCAGTGCATCGCCGCCACGCGGGTGGGAGCATCGAAGCGTGAGGCGCCACGCCAAGAACCCCGTCCGGATCACCGATGCTCCAGAGAACCCGGCCGTGGAGTTGCGTCGGCGCGAGATCCGCTACCTGATCATGATGTCGGCCCGGGCCGTGTGCCTCATCGTGGCGGCTGTGCTGGTCTCGCTGCGCCCGCCTCTGCTCGGGCTGTGGCTCGCGCTGTGTGTGGCCGGCATGGTGCTACTGCCGTGGCTGGCCGTGATTCTGGCCAACGACCGGCCGCCCCGGACGCGGTCCGAGCGTGAGTCGAGACCGATGGGGTCGGGCCCGGCGGCCATCGGGCCGCCACGCCACCCCCGGGTCATCGACGAGAATCCGTCCACGGCATCCACCGACGGCCCCTGACCGGGCTCACCGCGGCCGCGCGCCCACCTGGGACACCGCGAGCGCACCGAGTCGGGTGCCGGCGGCCAGCGCCTCGCTCGGCGCCGCGCCGGCCAGCCAAGCGGCGAGCAGCCCGGCCGCGAACGCATCACCGGCCCCGGTCGGGTCGACCACCGCCGCTGGACGGGCCGGCACCCGGGCCACCACCCCGGTGGCATCCGCCCATAGCGCGCCGCCAGCGCCGAGCTTGACCACCACCGCCCGGGCGAACGCGGTCAGTTCGGCCGCGAGTGCGTCGCCGTCGGAGCTGACCGCGGACCGCATCGCCTGCGCCTCTCCGACATTGGCCAGGAGCAGGTCGGTTCCGCGGATCCAGTGCAGAAACTCGGGCGTACGCCGTAACGGCGCGGCCGAGGCCGCATCAACACTGGTGCTCGCCCCGGCCGCCGCGCCGGCGGCGAGCGCGGCCAGGCCGGCCGGACGGGACTGTTCATCCAGCAGCACGTAGCCGGACAGGTGCACATGACCGGTTGCCGCGACTGCCACGGCTGCCTCCACATCGGAGGGTGTCAGTGCCAGGTTGGCGCCCCGGTCGCAGAGGAACGATCGCTCACCCGCGTGCACCAGCACGATGATGCTCCCGGTCGGGGCGCCGTCGACCCGGCGTACCCCGGCGCAGCCCACTCCGGCGGTCACCAGCTCAGCCACCCGCTGCGCCCCGGCGGCATCGGCGCCGACCGCGGCCACGAGGTCGACGGCAACGTCCAATGTGGCCAGCCACGCGGCCGTGTTCGCGGCCGCGCCGCCGGCGACCAGGCTGATCTGGGCGGCCGTGTCCGAGCCGACCGCAAGCGCGGCCGGGTGGACGGCGACGATATCGGTGACCACGTCGCCGACCACGAGCACCCGGCCGCCGCGGGTCATGCGGCGACGACGACCGGCAACGAGGCGTGGGCCAGGGCGATCTGCGCGGCCAACGCGGCGTTGCGCAGCACGAGCCGCACGTTGACCTCGAGGCTCGCGCCGCCGGTCGCCTCGTGGAAGTGCGCCAGCAGGTAGGGCGTCACCGCCTTGCCGGTGATCTGCTCGCGGTCGAGGTTGGCCAGGGCCTCGGCGAGGACGCGCGCGTGCAGCTCCGGATCGAGTTGTAGCTGCTCCGGCAGCGGGTTGGCGACCACCACCGCGCCCTGGTGCAACCCGTGGGCCCGGCGTACCCGCAGCACCTGAGCAACCTCTTCGGCCGAGTCGAGCGACCAGTCCAGATCGTGGCCGCCATCGGCGAGGTAGAAGCCCGGAAACCGGCGGGTACGGTAACCGACGACAGCCACGCCCAGTGTCTCCAGGCGCTCCAGCGTGGCGCCAACGTCCAGAATGGACTTGACGCCGGCGCAGACGACCGCGATGGGCACCTGGGCCAGTGTGGTCAGATCGGCCGACTCGTCGTAGCTTTCGTTGGCGCCGCGATGCACCCCACCCAGACCGCCGGTGGCGAAGACACAGATGCCCGCGTGGGCCGCGATCGCCGCGGTGCTCGCCACCGTCGTCGCGCCGTCCCGGCCGAGTACGGCCGCCACCGCAAGATCTCGGACGGAGAGCTTCGCGACCGGCTCGGCGGTGGCCAGCCGGCGCAGCCCGGCATCGTCGAGGCCGACAATCAGCTCGCCGTCGATCATGCCGATCGTCGCCGGCACGGCGCCCTGCTCGCGCACCACCGACTCGATCTCTTCGGCGATGCGCAGGTTGTCCGGGCGTGGCAGCCCGTGGGCCACGAGCGTGCTCTCCAGCGCCACGACCGGCCGGTGCTCGCTCAACGCGTCGCGCACGTGGCGGCCGTATCGGATCTCGACGCCGTTCATGACGGTCACCGTACGCCGGGCCGGCGCTGAACTGGGCCGGTCGGGCCCAACCTGCGACACTGGACGGGTGACCACTCCTACCACGCCAGAGTCCGGAACCCTGGTCGACGAACGCACCGACCTGCGCCTCGACGAGGGTGATCACGAGCGCTTCGCGCACTACGCGGACAAGGACAAGATCATGGAGGCGATGGTCAACGGTACGCCGGTGCGCGCGCTCTGCGGCAAGGTCTGGGTGCCGTCCCGGGATCCGCAACGCTTCCCGATCTGCCCGGAGTGCAAGGAAATCTACGAGTCGCTGCCGACCGAGTGAGCCGGCGGCCGCGCGGATCTCCACCGTGCTGCTCGTCGCCCACCGCGCCCCAGCCACCCTCCCTTCCGAGATCTTGGATGATTCGCGGGCTCTGAGGCCCGCAAATCATCCAAGATCTCCGGAATGTGGGGGGCCGTTTCGGCGTCGGAGCCGGCGGTGGGTGGGCGGAGCCGGAATGAACAGCGGTGGGCGCCCCCCCCCGGGCGCCCCCCCCCACCCATGGGGTCGTGCTCAGTTTGTCAGCAGATACGCGTTGGTCAAAACCACACAGCCGCGCCCCACGAACACCGGGGCCAC
>JBLNGJ010000090.1:0-3983 GCA_050264675.1 Micromonosporaceae bacterium | reverse complement strand
TCGAGCACCGCGCACGATAACGGGCACGGTCGCGCGGGCGAGGCCAACCTGGCCGCGGCGACCGCGGCACTGGTGCTCTCACGATGGAACGGCAACGGCTCCCATCACGCCCCGGCGTCGTCCGAGGCCACCTACGCGCCGGCGCGGGGAAGCGCACCGGTCTCGCCGGCGCCACGCACGGCCCCGGTCTCACCGGCGCCCGAGTGGGCCTCACCGGCGTCGACCGACTGGGCGTCGGCCGCGTCGACGGACTGGGCGTCGTCGGCGTCGACCTCGACCGACTGGGCCGGCGACGGTTCCCGGTGGGCGCTGCTGGAGTCGCCGGATTCCGACGGTGGGCTGCCGCAGCGGGTTCCGGCCGAGCCGGACGTCCCCGACGTGCCGTTGCTGCCCGGCGATCCGCTCGCCGATCCCGGTTCGGCGCCGCTCGCCGACCGGCAGGAACTCTCCCGCATCGCGACGTACCTGCGCTACGACGACACCGACGAGGCGACCAGACCGCGCGAGGGCTTCGACATGCCAGCGATCCTGGCCGCGGTCCGCGATGTGCCCGATGTGCAGGACGCGCAGCTGCGCTGGGACGCCCGCGGCGGGCACATCCTGCGGCTCGAGCTGGCCGACACGGCCGACCCGTGCGCGGTGAGCCGGGCCGTGGTCCGCCTGCTCAAGGAGCGCATGGGGCTCGCCGCCGAGCCCAACGGCCTGCCGCGGCCCACCGCCGATGACGCTGGCGACCGGCACCGGGCGACCCGGCTGCACCGGCCCTATGTCACCTCGGCCGCCGGTGGCCGGGCCGCGGCGACCGCGTCGGTGGCCGCCCGCCCGCGCGGCGTGGTCGTCGACGGTGGCGAGCGGGTGGTGCTCGACCATGTCCAGGTCACCACGCTCGGCCTCGAGGCGACGGTCGAGGTGCGGCTGGCCTTGGCCGGAGGTGGGTACGCCGCGGCCACCGAGAGCGGTCCGGCCGTCGATGCGTACCTGCTGCGGCTGGCCGCCAATGCCGCCGCGAACGCGGTCGACCAGTTGCTCATCGACCCGGTCACGCGGCAGGAGCGGGGACGCTGCTACGTCGAGCACGCGGCGGTGGTGCTCTTCGGCAGCTGTGAGGTGGCCAACGTGGTGGTGCTGCTCGTCTGTGCCGGGGTGCCCGAGCAGCTGGCCGGGGCGGCGATCGTCGCCGGTGACCCGCGCCACGCGATCGTGCGGGCCACCCTGGCCGCGCTCAACCGCCGCCTCGAAGCCCTCCTCGCGTAACCGGGCGCGGCACCCTGAACGGGCGTCGGGTCAGGTTTCCGGTAGGTGCGCGACGCGAGGTGACCGCGGGCCTGGCGAGGCATGATGTAGCGGTGAAGCGCGCGCCCATCGCCGCGGCCGCCGCGGTGCCGGTGCTCGACCAGTTCATCCCGCCGTGGCCGGGTGAGATCCGGCTGTTGGACGGTGTGGGCACGTTCGTACGGCCCACTCCGGCGCGGGCGCCCGGGGCCGAGCCCGCCCTCTATGTGCACGGCCTGGGCGGCTCGTCGTTGAACTGGACCGACCTCGCCTACCTGCTCGCCGACCACCTCGACGGTGAGGCGATCGACCTGCCCGGGTTCGGCCGCAGCGACCCGGCCCTGAGCTACCGGCTGCAGGCCTTGGCGGCCCGGGTCATCCGGTGGATCGAACATGGTGACCGCGGGCCGGTGCACCTGTTCGGCAACTCCCTCGGCGGGGCTATCGCGGTGCGGGTGGCCGGCGTGCGTCCAGACCTGGTGCGCACCCTCACGCTGATCTCGCCGGCGATGCCGTTCATGGATCCCCGCCGCTCGGAGCAGGCCCGGTTGGTGCCGCTGTTGCTCGTGCCGTGGGCCGAGCGCATCGCCGCCTGGCGGCTGGCCGGGATCGCGCCGGAGGTGATGGCCCGGCAGGTGATCGCGGCCTGCTTCGCCGACCCCGATCGGCTGCGTCCGGAGCGGCTGGCCGAGGCGGTCGAGGAGGTCCGCCGCCGCTACGAGGCACCCTGGTACGTCTCGGCGTACATGCGCACGCTGCGCGGCCTCATCGGCAGCTTCGTGCGTGCGTACCTGCCCGGCGAGGGGTCGCTGTGGCGCATCGCCGCCCGGATCACGGCACCGACCCTGGTCATCACCGGTCGGCAGGACCGGCTGGTGGACGTGCGGGCGGCGCCCGCGGTGGCCCGGCTCATTCCGGACAGCCGGCTGCTCGTGCTCGACCGGATCGGTCACGTGGCCCAGATGGAGCGTCCTGACCTGGTTGCCCGGGCGTTCCTGGGCATGGTGAACGAGACCCGGTCGGTCGGCCTACGCTGACCGGCGTGCAAGTGACGACGCGTGATCGCGACAGCAGCTCGGCCGGAGCCTTGCTCTTGATCCTCGGTGTGCTCGCCGTGGTGATCAGCTCGGCGGTGGGGGTCTACCTGCTGGCGCTACGCTCCGAGGCGGCTCCGGTGGCCGCGCCGACCACGCCGGCGGCCACCTCGACGCCCACGCCGGTGCCAACCCCCAGCCCCACCCCGACTCCGGTGTCGACCTTCGCGGAGAACGGACCGGGCACGTATGCCTACGCCACCGGCGACGGGCCGGTGCTCGGCACGGCCGGGACGCTGCGGCGGTTCCGGGTCGCGGTGGAGACCGGGCTGCCGGTGCCGGTGGCCGACTTCGCCGCCTCGATCGAGACGACGCTGGGCGACCCGCGCAGCTGGATCGCCGGCAACAACGTGCGGCTGCAACGGGTCTCCGGCGACGCGACCGGCACCAGCTTCACCATCTACCTGGTCACGCCGGGCACCGCGTGGACGATCTGTAACTCGGCCGGCATCGACATCCGGGTCGGCGGCAAGCCCTACACCTCGTGCCGGGTGGGCAGCAAGGTTGTGATCAATGTGGCCCGCTACCTGACCGGGGTCCCGAACTACGGCGCACCGATCGAGGCGTACCGGCAGTACGCCATCAACCACGAGGTCGGGCACGCCCTCGGGCACGGCCATGAACTCTGCCCCGGCTCCGGCAAGCTCGCGCCGGTCATGCAGCAGCAGACCCTGTCCCTGGAGGGTTGCGTGGCCAACTCGTGGCCCTACGTGGACGGCAAGCGCTACGCCGGGCCGGCCGGGCATCTCTGACCCAGCCAGCCACCCCGCGCCGGTCGCCGGCGCGGGTGGAGCCGGACGGTTCCGGCATGGCATCCTGACCGCCGTGCCGGTTCCCGTCCGCCCCATCGCCGCGCTGCTGCTGGTGGTGGGCGTCGCGGTCGGGTCGGTGGCGCTCTTCGGCCCGGACGGGGTACGCCGGCCGACTGCCGCGGCCGCCCGGGCCCTGCCTCATCCGAGCCCGTCGCCGACCAGCCCGCCGCCGGTGATTCCGAGCCCGACCACCACGCCGTCGTCCACGCCTCCTCCGAAGCCGGCACCTCCACGTACGCCGTCGAAGACCCGCACCAGCCCGCCGGCCGGGGCGAGCACCTACCGGTACGCGGTCGGCACCGGCCCGATCCTCGGCAGCGCGGGAACCGTGCGCACATTCCGGGTGGCGGTCGAGAACGGCGTCGGCGTGGCGGTGGAGGACTTCACGGCCACGGTGGAGAGCACGCTGGGTGACGCCCGGAGTTGGGTCGCCGGAAACACGCTCCGGTTCCAGCGCGTCGAATCGGGCGCGAACTTCACCATCTACCTGGTCAGCCCGGCCACCGCCGATCAGATCTGCCGCAGCGGCGGCGTCGACATCCGGGTCGGCGGGGTTCCCTACACCTCCTGCCGGGTGGGCGCCAAAGTCGTGATCAACTCGGCCCGCTACCTCACCGGGGTGCCGAACTACGGCGCGCCGCTCTCCGCGTACCGCCAATATGTGATCAACCACGAGGTGGGGCACTGGCTCGGTCATCATCATGAGCTCTGCCCCGGCTCGGGTCAGCTGGCCCCGGTGATGGAGCAGCAGACGCTCTCGCTCGCCGGCTGCGTGGCCAACAGCTGGCCTTACGTCGACGGAGTG
>JBLNGJ010000089.1:0-3702 GCA_050264675.1 Micromonosporaceae bacterium | reverse complement strand
GTGAACCTCGACGAGTACGTGGACACCACCCAGGAAGCGGTCCGCTACTTCACCGGGGTCAGGGACGTTAAGGCGATCGTCAATATCAGCCCCGCCCGGCCTCCGGCGACCTTCCGGGTCGCCATGTTCATGCTGGGCCGGAATCTCACCACCGACTCGATGCTCTCGCTGGTGACTGGAGCCGCAGACGAGATCCGTTCGTTCGCCAGTGGCTTCAGCGTGAAGGCGTGCAGTGTGAATGACGGCAAGGCCTTCGTCGCCGTCGAGGTCACATCGTCCGGAGACCAAATCCCGCGGTTCGCCGGGAACCTCGACATCATCAACTCTGCCGCGGTCCTTGTTGCGGAGAGTTACGCGGCGGACCGGCTTTCGATGGCAGGCGTGGAGAACTCATGAGCGAGGCAACGGGCCCGGACGTCGCCCCGGGCAAGCCGATCCAGATCCACGATCCGAGTCTGCGGGACGGCCACCACGCCGTCCGGCATAACCTCGGCGCGGACCAGTTGCGCGCATACGCACGGGCCGCGGACGCCGCGGGCATTCCAGTAGTCGAGGTCGGCCACGGCAACGGGCTGGGTGCCTCCTCTCTTCAGGTCGGCCAGGCCCGGCTGAGTGATGACGAGATGCTGTCGATCACCAGGGAAGCCTTGACGAACAGCAAGATGGCTGTCTTCCTGCTGCCAGGTTGGGGCACGGTCCAGGACATCAAGAACGCCATCGCGCACGAGGTCGACCTGGTGCGCATCGGCACTCACTGCACCGAGGGCAGCCTGGCCGAACGGCACCTCGGTTTCCTGCGAGACGAGGGTGTCGAGGCGCACAGCGTCCTCTTGATGAGCCATATGGCGAGCCCCGACCGGCTCGCCGAGGAGTGCGCGCTCCTTGTTGAGTTCGGTGCTACCGGGGTGGGCATCATGGACTCCGCTGGCCACTTCCTTCCGGTCGACGTCACGGAGCGCATCCAGGCCATGCGTGCCGCGGTCGATGTGCCGGTGATGTTCCACGGGCACAACAACCTGGGCATGGCCGTGGCGAACTCCATCGCGGCGGCCGAGGCGGGAGCCGAGATCCTGGACGCGTGTGCACGGGGCTTCGGCGCCGGCGCCGGCAACACCCAGCTCGAGGTTCTGGTGCCGGTGCTCGAGCGGCTCGGTTACCGGACCGGCATCGACCTGTATCGGCTCCTGGACGCGGCGGACATCGCCGAGCGAGAGCTGATGCCCAAACCGCCCACGATCGACTCCATTTCCATCGTCAGCGGCCTGGCCGGGGTGTTCTCCGGGTTCAAGAATCCGGTGCTCGACATCTCCGCCCGCGAGGGCGTCGACCCGCGCGACGTCTTCTTCGAACTCGGCCGGCGCCAGGTGGTCGCGGGTCAAGAGGACCTCATCGTGGATGTCGCGTTGGCCCTGAGCGGCGCTCGGATCGAGGACAAGTCGTGACAGGTAGTCAGACCGGGGCCGCGGGCCGCGCGGTCATCTGCGGTCTCGGGTACTGGCTGCCGGCCCGGATAGTCACCAACGCGGAGCTCTGCGCCCGGCTCGACGCGTCGGAGGACTGGATCGTGGGACGGACCGGGATCTCCCGCCGCCGCTGGGTCGAGCCGGGTGAGGCGACGTCCGACCTGGCGGTCGAGGCGGGCAAGGCCGCGCTCAAGTCGGCGGGCGGTGGGCCGGTCGATGCCGTCGTGCTGGCCACCACAACCCCGGATTACCGCTGCCCGGCAACGGCGCCCGCCGTGGCCTCGCGCCTTGGCCTGGGCGGCGTCGCCGCCTTCGACGTCTCCGCCGTGTGCACCGGGTTTCTCTATGGCCTGGCGACGGCGGCAGGGTTCATCGCTGGGGGGATAGCCGAGCGCGTCCTGCTGATCGCCGCCGAAGCGTTCTCCACCCTGCTGAACCCGGACGACCGGACGACCCAGCCGATATTCGGTGATGGGGCCGGCGCCGTGGTGCTGCGGCGCGGCCGGGCCGAGGAGCCAGGAGCCATCGGCCCGCTGGTGCTCGGTAGCGACGGCGAGCGCAGCGACCTGATCACGGTGCGGGCTGGTGGCTCACGACAGCCATTCCGGGGGCCGTTACCTGACAGCGGGTCGCAGTACTTCCAGATGCGGGGACGCGAGGTATTCCGGGAGTCGACCCGGCGGATGACCACCGCGGGCACCGAGGCGCTGACCGCGGCCGGCTGGCAGCTGAGCGACGTTGACCGCCTGGTCGCGCACCAGGCGAACGCGCGTGTCAGCGCTGCGCTGGCGGCGGAGCTCGGCCTGCGCCCGGATGCGATGGCCCAGAACATCGCCGAGGTCGGCAACACCGCCGCCGCCTCGATACCAGTCCTGCTGGCCCAGGCAGCGCTGAACGGGACCCTCGAGCCAGGCCACCGGGTGCTGCTCGTCGCGTTCGGTGGTGGCCTGACCTGGGGCGCTACCACGCTGATCTGGCCCCAACTCGACATCCACGACGCGTAGGGCATCCAGGCCCCCGGACACCGGAGGACGCAATGTTCGACCAACTCAAGGCAATCCTGATCGAGGATCTGCTACTGGACGCAGACGAGGTGCGTCCGGACGCGAGCCGTGAAGACGCGGGCCTGGACTCACTCGCCGTCGTCGAGCTGTCCATGGCGCTCAGCCGGCGCCTTGGCATTCATATCACCGACGAGGAGCTACTCGAGCTCAAGACGGTGGCAGATATCGTTCGGCTCATGAAGCAGCGCACCGGAGATGTGGTCGGGTGACCCACCCGGGTGCGCCCGGCCGCGGCGCCCGGCCGCGGCGCCGGGTCAGATCCGCAGATGGTCAGGTCCGCAGGTAAGAGGCACCGTTCAGGTCGAGTATCGCCCCGCTGGCCCACTCGGCCTGAGCGGACGCCAGGTAGAGCACGGCCGCGGCGATCTCGTCGGGCTCGGCGACCCGGCCGAACGGACTCTGCGCCCTGATCTCGTCGCCGTGCGGCGGCCTGAGGTGGTCCTTGGTCAAGTCCGTGGCCACGAATCCGGGTGCCACGGCCGATACCGAGATCCGGTACGGCGCGAGCGCGATCGCGAGCGACTGGGTGAAGGAGTTCAGGCCGGCCTTACTGGCCCCGTACGCCGGAAAGTCCGGCTCGCCGCGGAACGCGCCCCGCGACGATACGTTGATGATCCGGCCGCCGCGTTCCTTCATATGCCTGACCGCGCACCAGGTCACGTTGGTCGCGCCGATCAGGTTGACGCCCAGGGTGCTTCGCCAGTGCTCCTGCCAGGCCGCGTAGTCCACCTCTGTGATCGGGTGCGCGGTGAAGATACCGGCGTTGTTGACCAGGACGTCCAGGCCGCCGAGTTGCCCGACGGCCGAGTCCACTGTGGTCAAAACCGCCTCGCTGTCGGTCAGGTCGACCTGGAGGAAGACGTGCCCGGTGCCGTCCAGCTTGTCGAGCAGTTCCTCAGCCGGGCCGCCCGACGCCTTATCCAGGATCGCCACCCGGTCACCCGCCGTCGCGAACTGCGACGCGATGGCTCGTCCGATGCCGCGGGCTGCCCCGGTGACGAGAACCGCACGGCCACTGGTCGACTCGTTCACGCTCTCAACCACGGGTCAGACCGCCGCTCACCAGCCGGTTGACGGCTTCGGCAATGACCTCGTCCGGAAGGGAGAAGCATACGCGAATGTACGGACGCTCCGGCTGGCCCAGATAAAACGCGTCGCCGGGGACCGTTCCAACA
>JBLNGJ010000088.1:0-2533 GCA_050264675.1 Micromonosporaceae bacterium | reverse complement strand
CAGGCGCAGCGTGGCCCGCTCCACGGACACGGTGGTGTGCTGATGGGCGAGCTCCACGATCGGCCGACCCACCTTCTGCGCCAGCGACCGCGCCTTGCGGACGGTGGCCGGGTCGAGGTCGAGCTTGCCCCGAGGGCGACGGGTGGTCATCGGAGTACTCCTGGTTCCTCGTAGGCGATGTTCCCGGCCACGACGGTCATCACGCAGCTGGGCAGGTCGCTGTCCGGCCGCAGGACAGGGAGGTGAGGTACGCCGGCCCTCGGGTCGGTCGACCACGCGGCGACGCGGGGGTCCGGAGTCTGGACGACGAGCTCGCCCGGCACGTCCCAGACCGCGATGCTGGCGGGTGCGCCCACGGCGATCACACCGCCTTCGTCGCGCCGGGCTGCACGCCAGCCGCCGCGGGTGTGCGCGTTGAAGGCGGCGCGCACCGTGAGCCGCTCGCTCAGGGTGTGATGGTGGGCGGCGGCCCGGACCGCTGCCCACGGGCCGAAGGACGTGACCGGGGTGTCGGACCCGAAGGCCAGGGCGACTCCGGCGCGGTTGAGCGAGGCGTATGGGTTCATCGGCGTCGCGCGGTCCGATCCGAGCCGCTGGGCGTAGAGCGACTCCGTCCCGCCCCACAGCTCGTCGAACACTGGTTGGACGCTCGCGGTGACGCCGAGCTCGCCCAGCGTCCTCATGTCTGGCCAGCTGACCATCTCGAGATGCTCGACGCGGTGACGCGCGCGCACGAGGGCCGGTGCGCCGAGTGACTCAGCGGCCATGGCGAAGCCTGCGACGAGCTCTGAGGTGGCCCTGTCGCCGATGGCGTGGAAGCCCGCCTGGAGCCCTGCGCGCGTGCAGCAGACCACGTGGTCGCGGACTTCCTCGCGCGAGAGGTAGAGATGACCGGTGGTGTCCGCGTCGGCGTACGGTGCGTGCATGGCGGCCGTGCGGGAGCCGATCGAGCCGTCCATGCACAGGTCGCCGGCGGCGCCGGAGCAGCCGAAGCGGAGGGCGTCGTCCGCGTCGAGCGAGCCCCAGTACCGCTCCACCTCGGGCAGTGCATCTCCCTCGCGCAGCGCGGCTGCTGCCAGGTCGCCGATGATGTCGAAGTCGCCGGGAGGGCTGATGTGCGGCGCACCGAGCTCGTGCACCATGCCGATGCCCTGCCGGGCGGCGTCCCGAAGAGCACGGAGGATGGCCCCCTCGCGGGCGGCCGGGGTCATCAGCCGGAACAGCCCCTCGCGGGCGACGTGGTGGGCCTGCCGCTCGACCCTCCCGCTCGCTTCGTATCCGTCGGCCCCGGTGACCTCGGGGCAGGTGTCGAGGAAGGCCGTGGAGACCACGGCGGAGTGCTCGTCCACGCGGGAGAGGAAGGCCGGGCGCCCGTTGGCGGCGCGATCGACCTCCTCGCGGGTGAACGGACGCTGCTCGGGCCACGCTGTGTCGTCCCAACCGTGGCCGAAGACCACCGGCGCCCCGGCATCGGGGTGGGAGGCCAGCATGCCGAGGGCGTCCTGAAGGCTCGTGGCGTCGGTCAGGTCGATGCCCGCGGCGGCGAAGCCGGTCTGTGCCAGGTGAACGTGCGCGTCCACGAACGTCGGGGTGACGAGCCGGTCCTCCAGCTCGATGATCCGGTCGGCGTTGTCGGCGAAGTGCGCGGAGGCGTCGTCGTCCCCCGTCCACACGATCTGCCCGTCCGCGATGCAGAGGGCGGTCGCGTGAGGGTCCGAGGGGGTGTGCACGTAGCCACCGCGAAGAAGAGTCCGAGTCACCGGCTCATTCTCACAGGCGTCTTTCGAACAGCGCACGGACGCCTGCATGCTCACGAAGCAGCGACATCGCGTAGTCGGCGTGGCCGGGGACGTATCCGTTCCCGATGAGCATGGTCACGTCTGCGGCGACACCCTCCGCACTGAGGGCGGCGGCGCTGAACGAGGTGGCCATCGAGAAGAAGATCACCGTGCCACGATCGGCGGTGCTCAGGATCGCACCGCCTTCGCAGCCCGGGACGTCCACACAGACGACCGTGACGTCGGCGGGGCCTCCGACCGCGCCGACGGCCCTCGACAGGGCCACGGGGTCGCGTGCGTCGGCGACGGCCACCACGTCTGCGAGACCGGCGCTTTCGAGGAGGTCCGCCTCGCGCTGGACCGGGACCACGCCGATCGTTCGCGCCGCCCCGGCCCGACGAGCCGCGGCGAGGGAGAGCGACCCGGACTTCCCGGCACCGCCGATGACGGCGACCGTCGGACCTCGACCCCTGGCCCCTCCTGTGGAGACGTACTGCTCCACGACGCGGGCGGTCAGGGCCGGCGCTCCGCACACGTCCATGACGGAGAGGGACAGCTCGGCCGGGAGGTCGTCGGGGATGCGGGCCGCGATGGACCGACCGAAGAGGATCGCGTAGCCGTCCGCCGGCACCTGCTCGCTGAGCCCGTCCCACCGTGCCAGCCGGTCCTCGATGACCAGAGGCGTGAGGGTCAGGGAGACCAGCGTCGTCACCCGGTCACCTACGACGAGGCCGAGCGGGGACTCCGGGCCGACC
>JBLNGJ010000087.1:0-2762 GCA_050264675.1 Micromonosporaceae bacterium | reverse complement strand
CTGCTGTCCGTGGCCATGGAAAAGTGTCCGGCTGTGGCCAGTGAAAGTCCCCACCTCGCAGGGGGCGTGTTGATCGGCCGGTGAGGGTCCTTCGGGGCCTGGGATCGGGGGTTGCGAAGCCAACCGATCACCACAGCCCCGAAGGACTGCCTCTATTGAAGACTGCGAGGGAAGAGTTGGACATCATCAACGCGTACGAGGAGACCGGCAGCATGCGTGCCGCGGCCGCGCTGTGCGGCACGACGCACAAGACGGTCAAGCGGGTGCTGGAGCGGCGGGTGGCGGGTCAGCGGCCGGGGCGGCGTCGCGCGCCCGCGCCGGGGCTAGCCGAGCCGTTCACGGATCTGATCTACCGCAAGGTGAGGGCGACCGACGGTCGGATCACCGCCAAGCGGCTGCTGCCCGTCGCCCGGGCGGAGGGCTACGCGGGGTCGGCGCGCACGTTCCGCCGTGCGGTCGCGACGCAGAAGGCGTTGTGGCGTAAGCATCGTAGGGTCTACCGGCCGTGGCTGCCCGAGTGCGGCCAGCATCTGCTGATCGACTACGGCACCGTGACTTCCGGTCCGAACGCCGGTTTGAAGGTGTTCACTGCGGTGCTGGCCTGGTCGCGGTGGCGGTTCGTGCGGTTCACCCGCGACGAGACGTTGGAGACCACGCTGCGGCTGCTGGCCGAGTGCTTTGAGGCCTTGGGCGGGGTGCCGGCCGTGGTGCTGGCCGACCGGATGGGCTGTCTGAAGGGCGGCGTGGTCGCCAACGTGGTCGTGCCCACCGCCGGCTACGTGCGTTTCGCGACCCATTACGGGTTCCGGCCTGACTTCTGCGAGGCGGCTGACCCGGAGTCGAAGGGTGCCGTCGAGGCGCTCGTGCGCTACGCGAAGTCGGACCTGGTCGTGCCCGCCGACGACTTCGGCGGCGACCTTGCCGCCGCGAACGCGGCTGCGGTGGCCTGGTGCGCCGAGGTCAACGCCGCGGTGCACTCGGAGATCGCCGCCGTCCCCGAGCAGCGATTGGCCGTCGAGCGGGGCGTGCTGCGTACGCTGCCGTCGCTGCGCCCGACGATGCGGCTCGGGGTGGCGCGCAAGGTGGACAAGCTCTCCACAGTGCGCATCGGCTCGGCCCGCTACAGCGTGCCGCACCTGCTACGCGGCCAACGCGTCGACGTGACCACCGCCGACGACCGGGTGCAGGTCTGGCACCAGGGCGAGCTGGTCGCCGAGCACCGACTCGTGCCGCCCGGCTCAGCGTCCATTCTGGACGAACACTACGACAAGCCGAAGCAGGCTCCTCGACGCGCGGTGCGGCCGCGCACCCAGGCCGAGCAGCAGTTCCTGGCCCTGGGCGAGGACGCGGTGGCGTTCCTGCGCGCCGCGGCCGCGGCCGGCACCCAGCGCCTGCCCTCACATCTCGCGGCGATCGTCGCGTTGCGGGAGGCGCACGGCCACGAGGCGCTGACCGCGGCGCTGCGACGCGCGGTGACCTTCCGCCGGTTCACCGCCGATGACGTGCGCTCGATCCTGGCCGCCGGCCCGGCCGCGCCGACCCCGGTCCGCGCTGGCGCCGTGCTGGACGTCGCGTTGCCGGCGGTGCCGACCCGCGCCCTCGAGGCCTACCGCACCGAGATCCTGCGGGAGGTGGCGTGATGGCCGCCGCCCGCACCGCCGCCCCGCCACCGGCGCCGCCGCCGCTGTCGGCTGATCTGGTCGACGGGCTGCGCCGGCTCAAGCTCGGCACCGTGCGGCGTCTGGCGCCAGAGGTGCTGCACACCGCCAAGGTGCAGCGCTGGGCGCCCGAGGAGGTCCTGCGCACGCTCATCGAGGCCGAGTGCGCTTCCCGTGACGAGTCCAACCTACGCAACCGACTGCGCGGGGCCGGGTTTCCCGTCACCAAGTCGCTGGACGAGTTCAAGGTCGCCGCATCCTCGGTGCCACAGGCCACCTTCGACTACCTTGCCAGCCTCGAATGGATATCGAAATCAGAGAATCTGTGTCTCGTTGGGCCGGCCGGCACCGGCAAGAGCCACCTGCTCGTCGCTCTGGGCCACGCCGCCGTCGCCGCCGGGCACAAGGTGCGCTACCTGACCGCCGCCGAGCTCGTCGAGCAGCTCTACCGCGGCGTCGCCGACAACTCCGTCGGCCGCGTCATCGACACCCTGCTGCGGCATGACCTCGTGCTCGTTGACGAGATCGGGTTCGCGCCGCTGGACGACACCGGCACCCAACTGCTGTTCCGGTTCGTCGCGGCCGCCTACGAGCGCCGCGCGCTCGGCGTCGCCAGTCACTGGCCCTTCGAGCAGTGGGGACGGTTCATGCCCGAGCACGTCACCGCGACCAGCCTGCTCGACCGACTCCTGCACCACGCCACCGTCGTGGTCACCGAGGGCGAGTCGTTCCGCATGCGGGAGGCCCGCACCCGAACCGCAAGGAGTCGATCATGAACTGAGACGGCCAGAGGTGGGGACATTCGACGACCACCACTGGGGACATTCAGATGGCCCTTGACACAGGTGTTGCTCGATGTCCGTCCTGAGCGCGGCCGGGAGACTCGTGGTTCGCTTGCCGGCCTCTAATTCCCTATCGAGGGTTGGTTGTCAAGCCCGGGTGTGTGGTTGACGTGCCCGGGCTTGGGGCCGACGATCGTGGGTGGGGAAGGTCGCCTCGTTGTCGACGCCGCGTGCGTCTGACCTGCTATGTCCTGTGAGGACTTGTTGAGGGGCCTTCCCCACCTTCGTGGTCTTGCGTGAACGCCGGCGGCCGCGTACCTCG
>JBLNGJ010000086.1:0-6463 GCA_050264675.1 Micromonosporaceae bacterium | reverse complement strand
CACGTCGATCGACCGGCCGCCGGCCAAGCCGAACCGGCCCTGGTTCTCATCGGGCCCCTGCGCCAAGCGGCCCGGATGGGATCTCGGGATCCTCGGCAACGCCTTCATCGGCAGGTCCCACCGCCACCCGGCGGGTCAGGCGAGGCTTCGCGAGGTAATCGAGAGGTCGAAGCAGGTCCTTGAGTTGCCGCCGGACTACCGAGTGGCGATCGTGCCCGGCGGCGACACCGGCGCGATCGAGATGGCCATGTGGAATCTCTTGGGATCTCTCGGCGTCGATGTCTGCTGCTGGGAGAACTTCGGCTTCACCTGGCTCGGCGACGTCCTCGACCAGCTGCAGATCGCCGATGTAGTCGTTCACCGAGGTGTGAGCTATGGCTCCCTGCCCGACCTTGCCCGGGTGAACTTCGACCGCGATGTCGTCTTCACCTGGAACGGGACGACCTCGGGCGTGTGCGTCCCCGACGCCGAATGGATTCCCGTGCAGCGCAAGGGCCTCACCATCTGTGATGCCACGTCAGCCGTGCTCGGAATGAACATCGACTACTCCAAACTCGACGTCATCACCTGGTCGTGGCAGAAGGCCCTCGGAGGGGAGGGCGCCCACGGAATGCTGGCACTGTCTCCCGCCGCGATTGAGCGCTTGCTGACCTTCCGGCCGAACCGGCCCCTGCCGAAGATCTTCCGGTTGGTCCATAACGACAAGCTCATCGACGAGGTGTTCGACGGCTTTACCATCAACAGCCCCTCCATGCTCGCAGTCGAGGACGTGCTCGACGCCTTGGACTGGTGCCTGGCCATCGGCGGGCGGGCCGAGCTGGTCAAGAGGTCGCGCACGAACCTCGACGTGGTGGCGCGCTGGGTCGAGAGGAGCTCGTACCTGGAATTCCTCGCCACCGACAAGCGGACGATCTCATCGACGAGCATCTGCCTGAAGGTCTGTCACGAGCTCGTCCAGGGTTGGCCCGAACGGCGCCAGAGGGAGTTCGTGAAGGTGGTCTGCGAGCTGATCGAGCAAGAAGGTGTCGGGTACGACATCGGCTCTCACCGGGAAGCACCGCCGGGCATCCGGATCTGGGGCGGGCCGACCGTCGACGCGGGTGATCTGGAGAGGCTGCTGCCGTGGGTCGAGTGGGCGTGCTCGGAGGCGTTGCGGGAGTTCGCGTGAGTCGACCTGTGGCCGCCGCATGCTAGACGAGCCAGCTGCGGAGCTGATCCGGTTCGCCGAGCACTTGGCGAACGAGAGCCGCGACCACCTCGAGCGCGCGGCGGAGGCGACGGGCATCGCCGTCAAGGCGGACAAGAGCTTTGTCACCGAAACCGATCGCGCCATCGAGGCGAGGCTGCGCGAGCTCATCGCGGCGACCTATCCGCACCACGGCATCTGGGGCGAGGAGTACGGTGGGCATCACCTGGACGCGGAGATCGTGTGGGTGCTGGACCCGATCGACGGAACCGCGCCATTCATCGCTGGCATTCCGGTGTACGGCACGCTCATCGGCGTGAGCCGGTTCGGAGCCCCCTGGATCGGGGTCGCCGATTACCCCGCCACGGATGACCGTTGGGTCGGACTCGACGGCGCCTTCGCGACGCGCAACGGGGTAGCGGTTCGGACGAGGCGCTGCTTCGATCTCGGCACGGCGCTCATGACGTGCTCGAGCCCCGACTTCTTCCGGCCCGAGGAGCACGACATCTTCGCGACCGTCCGCGACGCCGTGCAATTCACGCTCTATGGAGCCAGCTCCTTCGCCTACGCGTTGCTGGCCAGCGGGAAGACGGATCTCGCCGTCGATGGCCGGTTGAAGTCCCACGATGTCTTCGCCCCCGCCGCTGTCATCGGCGGCGCGGGCGGAGTCGTCACAGACTGGTCGGGCGCCGAACTCAAGCTGGGCGCGCAGACACAGATCGTGGCGGCCGGCGATGCGGTGCTACACCGGGAGGTCCTCGCGCTCCTAGGGCACCATCGACGGTCAGCGGCCTGACCGACCGGTCTTCCCCCACTCAGGTGCTTACGCTGTGGCGGCGGCCCGAGTGGCGCTGAACCGGTTTCGTTCCGCCCATCGCACCGCGGGCGGTGCCAGCAGCCCGACCCCGGTCAGCAGCCCGCCCAACGCCAGCCAGCCGGGCAGACCGTGGACCAGGCAGAGCGCGGCCAGCACGGCCGGGCCGGCGGCGTTGGCGATCCCAACGCCGAGGCCGAACACCCCGGCGTACTGCCCCTGCGCGTGCGGCACCGCCAAACCGAACATCAACTCGAACGAGGCGACGGTATGCCACAGCTCGCCGAGGGTGTACGCCACCATGGCGGCGATGAGCAGCAGGCCCGCCGTCCACCGCGACAACCCGGCGGTGACACCAATGAGCGCCGACGACACCAGCATCGCGACGCCGGCCCAGCGCATGCGCTGACCGGCCGAACGGAGGTCGCTGACATGACGGCTCATCCGGACCTGGAGAGCCACGATCATCAACCCATTGAGCACCACGACCGCGGTGATCGTCGCCGGGGGTGCGGCAGTGTTGTTCACGATCCACAGCGGCAGCGCGAAGACGGGGATCGCAAGATGCACCGACATCACGCCATTGATCAACGTGACCATCAGGTAAGGGCGGTCGGTGAGGGCTATCCAGTGCCCGGTAGTGCTGGAAGCCTCGATCGGCGGGACGTGTGGCAGCCGGAACAGCATGGCCGCGGCGCCGAGAAAGGTGGCGGCCCCGAGGAGGATCAAGGTGATGTAGGCCGGGCCGGTGTCCAGTTGGATGCCGATCGTGGCGATCATGATGCCCACCATGACGCCGACGTTCGTGATCGCACGCTGATAGGAGAGATACCAGTTGATGCGATCGCCGGCCAGCGCGCGCACGAGTGGCGCGCGACTCGCCGAAGCGGCGGCGCCGATGAGGGCGGTCAGCAGCGAGACCAGCACCAGCGTCCAGAACGCCCGGACCACGACGTAGCCCGCGGTCGCCACGGCACCGCACAGCATCGTGAGGATCTGCACCTCCCGTGGGCCACGGCGGTCGGCCACGTGGCCCATGAGCGGCCCGGCCACCATACCGAGCACCGCGCCGACGGTCAGGCCGAGGCCGACCCGGACCGCCGAGATACCGATGATTCGCGTCAGATACAGCGTGGTGCTGCCGAGTAGGATCCCGCCACCGGTGGTCACCACGAACACGGACGCCGCCAGCGGACGCTGTGGGCCCCGCGGCGGCAGCATCCGGTCAATAGCGCGGCCGACCCGACCGCGCCAGCCGTCCGTTGATGGCTGACGACGGCGGACGATACCGATGCGACTGTGCCGGGACTGGCATTCGACCGGAGGGCTGTCGGGAACAGCGCTTGCTGGATCTTCGCCCGATCGATGGCTCATGTGCCGTCGTAGAGCCAGTCGCGGTATCTGCGCTCCGGCCAGTGCTTCTGCTGCCACGCCCTGCGCTGTTTGGGGGTAAGACCCGCCTCGGCGACCGCGAGCCGCTCGCTGAACCATTCGCGCAGCGCCACCACTCGCTCGTCGAACTCCTCGACGGAGGCGGTGACCAGCAGGGCGGCTCCGAGCATATCGGCCGAAGCAGAGAACTTGGAGTTGAGACTGGCACCCAACGGCACCCACATCTGGGCATATTTCACGTTGGGCTGGGCCATTATTTCGTCGCTGGTGGGGTAGCTGACAACCGTGCCCGCCGGCCCGTAGAGGCCCGCACAGCCGACCACGTTCCTATTTACCTTTACGTCGATCTGGGGCCGTTGCCCGACCGCGCACAGCACGGCGGCTTCGGCGAGATCTACATTGAACTTTGCGAATACCTGCTCTTGTGTCAGAGCCCCGCCCCGCCGTGCCGCGCATTCGCTAAAGACGACCCGTCCCGTCCCCTGCTCGCGGAACAACTCCATGTGGAACACGCCGTCCTGCAGGCCCAGCGCGGCGATCGCACCGCGCACGATGGGATCGGCACCAGCGTATGCCTCGGCGTCGTGGGTCGGGTCAAGCCGCCGCAAGGAGATGGGCACCTGGTCCGTGAGCGCGGTGAGGCATGGCTGAGTGTAGACGCCCATGCCGTAGAAGAGCACCTCGCCGTCGAACACCACGCCTTCAGCCATCCACTCCTCTCCCTCGACGAATTCCTCCAGAAGGAACGTCCGACCGGCCGCGTGCTCCTGGCGACTGATCGCCTCCAGGTCCTTGCGCCCGCGCACCACACTGGTGGAGGTGGTTCCTCCGCCGGCGACGGGCTTGAGCACCGCCTGCTCGAACTCCAGCGGCACCTCGCTCACGTCACAGATGTCTTCCACGACAACCGTCCGGGTCACCGGAATCCCGGCCTCTCGCAGCCGACGCTTCTGCAGCGACTTATCCCGGAAGAAGACGGCGGTCGTCGGATCGATCGATCGGCACCCCAGTGCACCGCCCAGTGCCGCGGCGGTCACCACTGCGTACTCCCAGGTCGTCTGCACCCCGTCAAACTGCTTATCGGCCAGGCCGGCCCGGTGCAAGGCGCCGAGGCAAGCCTCGAGGCTGGTGACATCATCGACCAGAAGCAGGGTGCCCCCCGGCGGCGCGCTCACCCGTCCGGTGTCGTAAGCGCGGTGATCGCACAGCATCACTGGTTCGATGTCACGGGATTCGCAGGCCCGCAACACATAAAGGTCTGCGCCCAGCAGCAGCACAGATCGACTGCTTGATCCCAACGCATACCCCCATAGATCTAAACGTTTCGTGATCGACTGTCGTTACTCTACACAGCGCTACACGTGCGCGCGACTCCCTGGTTGAGGCGTCGGCAAGACCTGTAGATCTTGACTATGCCACCTTCGCGTGGGCCGCCGCGCGCGAGCCAGCCGCCGCACCCAAGGGTCAGCCGACAAAGATCGGGCGCTGCGATAGCAGACGGGGCGTGTTCGCCGAACGCAGTGGCTTTCCGGCGGACTCCTGGGAGAGTTTCTCGACGAACGCGTCGAGCGACATCGTCATCTGCTCGCCGATTCGCGGCCGCACAGTAAGGTCGCCTCCGGCCAGTTCGCGGTCTCCGATCACCAGGATGTACGGAGTCCACTCCTTCTCGGCCTCGCGGATCTTCTTGCCCATCTTGATGTCGCGGTCATCGACGTCGACCCGGAAAGGAATCCGGTCCGCGAGCCTTAACGCACCCTCGATGTGCGAATCCGAGGTTGGCACGAGTCGCACCTGGGTCGGTGCCAGCCAGAGCGGCCACATCGCCTTCTCACCCCGGGCAACACGCATCGCTTGGTTCTCGAGAATCGCGAAGACGTTGCGGTCGATCGAACCCGAGACAGAGGTGTGCATCAGCAGCGGGTGTTTCTTCGCGCCGTCCGAGTCGACGTAGTTGATGTCGAACCGTTCGGTGTTCTCCACGTCGATTTGCACGGTGGAAAGGCAGGCCGCCTTCTTGGCGGTGTCGACGAAGTTCATCTCGAACTTGGCGACGAAGTAGAAGAACCGCTCGTCCCACACTTCGACCAGCGCCGGGCGCCCGATCGCCCGCATGACCTCGTCGACGAACCCTGGGTTTTCGTCGAGGAACGAGCGGACGAACCGGATAGCTGGGACGCAGTCGAGGCCGACGTCGTCAAGCCACTGCAGACAGAGGCCGATCTGACTGACGAACTCCCGCTTGGCCATCTCCACGTCGGCCACGAGGCTGTGCATGTCGGGCATCGTGAAGGCGCGCAGGCGCCGCAGCCCGGCCAGCTCGCCGCCCTGCTCACGTCGGAACGAGAAGTGGGTGAGTTCGTACAGCCGCACGGGCAGGTCGCGGTATGAGGTAACCATGTCGTGCTGAATCATGTACTGGCCGAAGCAAGCCGCGAAGCGCAAGAAGTACTCCTTGTCCTCGCTCTTCACCACGTACTGACGAGCCGGGAAGCGGTGCAGGTATTTCGATAGTGCCGGGTGGCCGTAGTCGTACATGATTGGCGTCTCGACCTCCATGGCGCCGTGATCGACGACCATGCGGGTGACGTGCTGCTCGAGGAGCCGCTTGACCAGCAGACCCCTCGGGTACCACCGCAGGTTGCCGGCGTCGGATGCCGGCTCATAGTCCACGATCTCATGCTCGCGCATGAGCCTGATGTGGGGTGGGGCTTCTTCGGCTATCCGGCTCCCCTCGCGCTCGTAGGCAAAAAGATCCTTGAGTCCGGGCGAGCTGTTGAAATCGAAGTCGTCCGCCGATACGTACGAGCCGTTCGGCTGGTAGACGCGCCACTCCGACCGTAGGGTCCGCTCGGCCGCGAGCGCCTTCGACTCGTGAGACTCCGTCGTCGCCTTGCCCGAGTCGCTGCCGGGCACCAGCGTCATCGACAGCTCCGACAGCGGATGGCCCTTGCAGGCGATGTCGTACGCCTTGTAGTAGCCAAAGGGAGCGCGGTGAACTTCGAGCGTGCTATCGCCCTGTAGCCGGTTGGCCACCCGATCAAGAACATCGACCGCAATGCGCGGCTTGG
>JBLNGJ010000085.1:0-2834 GCA_050264675.1 Micromonosporaceae bacterium | reverse complement strand
GGCGGCGCCTGGCCTGGCCACAGATCGAAGCGGTGCGCATCGACATCCGCACCCGTTTCGGCGCCCGGGCCGAGCTGCTCGAACTCGACGCCGGTGAGGAGATCTACCAGCTCAGCCGGTACGAGCTCGGCGTCGATCCGGTGGCGGTGGCGGTGGTGCTGGAGTCGCTGCGCGCCGCCGCACCGAGCCAGCCGGGTTAGAGCAGCACCGGGATGCCAGGGGTGTCGAGCAGCATCGCCGTTCCGTAGATCGTCAACACGATCAGGATGGCGAGCGCACCGAAGAACGCAAGGGCCTGCATGAGGTTGCGGCTCGCGCGCGGCGCATAGGCGAACGCCGCGGCCACGATGCCACCGGTGACGAAGCCGCCGAGGTGTGCCGCGAGGGAGATGCCCGGCACGAACGAGATGACGAGGTTGATCACCAGGATCGGGATCACCGATGAGGTGTCCCGGCCGAGCCGCTTGAGCACCACGAAGAGCGCCGCGAAGAGGCCGAAGATGGCACCCGATGCGCCGGCCGTGGGCGCGTGCGGATCGGCGAAGAGGTAGACCGAGACGCTGCCGCCCAGTCCGGAGATCAGGTAGAGCGCGAGGAACCGCAACGGCCCGAGGGCCGCCTCCAGGGTGCGACCAAGCACCCACAGCGCCCACATGTTCATCACCAGGTGCAGCAGGCCGTAGTGCAGGAACATGCTGGTGACCAAACGGTAGTACTCACCCCCGACCACCCCGGCGGTGGCGCCGACGATGTGGGCCTGGCCGCCGGCGGCGGTGACGAATGTGGTCGGCCCGGGCACCAGCGCGCCCCAGACGTGCAGCGGGGTGAGGCCGCCGATCAGGCCGCCGAAGCCCGCCCCGCCGAAGAGCGAGTCGCCGCCCCCGGCCGACGCGGCGGCGGCGAGCATCATCAGCACATTGATGCCGATGAGCGCGCTGGTCACGTAGCCCTGGGCGCCCCGCAGGGTGCCGCCGAATGCGGTGCGGACGGGACGCTGGGTGCGCCGCCCTTCGGCCACACACTCGGGGCACTGGTGGCCCACCGACGCGTCGTGCATGCAGTCTGGACAGATCGGACGGTCGCAGCGACTGCACCGGACGTAGGTCTCGCGCTTGGGGTGTCGATAACACACCGGCACGACCGGTTGGGGCGCCTGCGTCATGCGCGCAAGCGTAGTCCGCAGGCGCCCAGCCACCCGACCCTGTCAGACGCGCTCGATGTCCACCCTGTCGATGGCGATATCACGCACCGGCCGGTCGCCCGCGCCGGTCTGGGTGGTCGCGATGGCGTCGACCACCTTCCGCGACTCCGCGTCGGCCACCTCACCGAAGATGGTGTGCTTGAAGTTCAGGTGCGGCGTCGGGCTCACCGTGATGAAGAACTGGGAACCGTTGGTGCCGCTGCCGTCCGGACGCTTGCCGGCGTTCGCCATGGCCAGCAGGTACGGACGGTCGAAGTGCAGCTCGGGGTGGCACTCGTCGTTGAAGTTGTAGCCCGGCCCGCCGCGGCCGGTGCCGGTTGGGTCGCCACCCTGGATCATGAAGCCGCTGATGACACGGTGGAAGATGGTGCCGTCGTAGTAGGGCCCCGAGCCGGCCGCGCCGGAACGCGGGTCGGTGTACGACCGCGTGCCCTCGGCCAACTCGACGAAGTTCGCCACGGTCTTGGGCGCATGGTTACCGAACAGCTCCACGCGGATCGGGCCGGCCGTAGTGTGCAGCGTCACGACTATGCTGCGTGGTTCCGCTCGCAAGCTCGCAGAGTTCGACTCGCCCACTGGTTCTCCTTTAGTCGTTGACAACACGGCCAATCCTGCCATTCGCCCATTCCGGTGGTGGGTGCCCGGGGGAAGGTCCACGATGAGTGGGACGGGGGACCCAACCGGGAGGTGGGCAGGGTGTTTGGCCGCAAGGATTCGCGCACGCACACCGACCAGCTTTTACAGGAGCTGGCGGAGAGCTACGGTCACCTCAAGCTGGCCGCGGGGCACGCGGCGGGCGGTGCGGCCGAGAAGCTCACTCCGCCCTACGACAAAGCCCGCAACACCGCTACGCGCGGCTGGGTGTCAACCAGGAACGCGTTCGCTCCGGTCTACGTTCAGATGCGGGAGGGCGCGGCTACCGCGCGCAGAGGAGTGGAGTTGTCGGAGAAGAAGAACCGGTGGCCGGTGCTGGTGAGCCTGCTCGCCGCCGGTGCGGCGGTGGGTGCGGCCGGTGCCATGATCGCCCGACGGCGCCGGGCCGCCCAGCGGTGGGGCGAGTTCGAACCAGACGAGCTGCTCGAGGAGCCCGGGTACGGCCGGCACGAGTTGCCGGACGCCGCCTCGGCCGCGGTCGACCTCGCCGAGAAGGCTTCGATCAAGGCATCCTCGGCGACCAAGAAGATGACCGCCGGCGCGGCCGCGGTCGCCTCAACCGTCTCCACCCAGGCTGGCAAGCTCGCCGATCGGCTCTCCGACGCGGCCGGACCCGACGACCTACCGGCCGGACCCGACGACCTACCAGGCGGACCCGACGACGCATCCGCCGGGCTCAAGGAGCAGCCCGCCGGGCCGGCGAGCCAGGTGGTGCCGCCGCAGACCCCGGAGGACGTGGAGTAGCCCAGTCCGGTCAGAGCCAGCCGGAGCGCCGGAACAGGCGGTAGAGCGCGATCGCCGTGCCGAACATGACCAGCAGCACCACCGGGTACCCGTAGCGCCAGTGCGTCTCGGGCATGTTGGCGAAGTTCATGCCGTAGATGCCGGCGACCGCGGTCTGCATGGCCGCGATCGCGGCCCACGCCGCGATCTTGCGCATGTCGTGGTTCTGGTCCACCGTCACCTGGGCCAGGCGCGC
>JBLNGJ010000084.1:0-4634 GCA_050264675.1 Micromonosporaceae bacterium | reverse complement strand
CCGCAGTGGCGGCCTGGCCGACCTGAGCGCGATCATGGGCGCCACTCCGGCCGATCTCGCCGATCGCCTCTCGTACGTGCAGAATCTGGCCGCCCGGCAGCGACAGGCGCTCGACGAACTGACCGCGGCCCGACGGGTCGCCGTCCAGGCCCAGAACGAGCAGCTGCGCGCCCAGCAGGCGGCCGACGCCGCGCGCCGCACGGCGGACCGGGCGCTGCACGAGGCGAGCACGGCCCGCGACGCCGCCGCTGCGGTGCAGGTGGAGGTCGCCACCCTGGTGGGCCAACGACAGGCGGCGCTACGGGTCGCCAACGACGAGCGGGCCGCGACCCTCGCCCGCTACCAGGAGCTTCAGGCGGAGAGCCAGCGCATCGCCGCCGAGATCCAGGCGCTGGCCCGCGCCGGTGGTTCGGCGACGATCGCCCCCGGCGCTCGCCTGCGGATGCCGGTGCGCGGCTGGAAGAGCAGTGACTTCGGCATGCGTTTCCACCCCATCTACCACGTGTGGCAGCTGCACAGCGGCGTCGACTTCGCGGCCAGCGGCGGCGCACCGATCTGGGCCGCCGCCGACGGACGGGTCTTCCGCGCCGGCTACAGCGGTGGGTCCGGCAACTACACCTGCGTCTACCACGGTGTCTATCAAGGCAAGGGCTTCGCCACCTGCTACGCGCACCAGTCGGCGATCCTGGTCAAGGTCGGGCAGCAGGTCAAACGAGGCCAGCAGATCGGCCGCGTCGGCACGACCGGCACGTCCACCGGCAACCACCTCCACTTCGAGGTGCGCCTGGACGGCAAGCCGGTTGACCCGGTGCCGTGGTTGCCGGCCTGTCTCTGCTGACGCTCCGCGGGTCGAGCCTGCGGTACCATGGCCGGCCGGCGATCGCACGCGTGGAGGAGGTGGGTGCCGTGCCGCGCGAGAAGGGTCGCAAGGTGGTCGCCTCCAACCGCAAGGCCCGGCATGACTACGCCATCCTCGACACCTACGAGGCCGGGGTCGCGCTGACCGGCACGGAGGTCAAGTCGCTGCGGGCCGGCCGGGCGTCGCTGGTGGACGCATTCGCCCAGGAGAAGAACGGCGAGATCTATCTGTACGGGGTGCACATCCCGGAGTACGCGCAGGGCACGTGGACCAACCACGAGCCGCGCCGGGCGCGCAAGCTGCTGCTCAACCGTTTCGAGATCGACCGCCTGATCGGCAAGACCCGGGAGAGCGGGCTGACCCTCGTACCGTTGGCCATCTACTTCTCCGATGGCTGGGCCAAGGTTGAACTAGGCCTCGCCCGAGGTAAACGCTCCTACGACAAGCGGCAGGACCTCGCGCGCCGCGACGCGGACCGCGAGATCAGCCGGGCCCTCGGCCGCCGCGGCAAGGGCATGGACCGCAGTACGAGCAAGGCCGGCGAGCGCCGTGCCGCGGCGACGCGGCGCGGAGCGGAATGAGATCAGCGCCCGGCCGGGTTATCCTTAGTTGACCGCACGGTGCGGCTCAAGGGGGTGACAGGCTTCGACTGCGGACGTCGAGGCAGGGGAAGCGAGCCGAGGAAGCCGACGTCGTCTCGTGAATCGTCGTCGGAAACCAATAAGCGCCAACATTCAGCGCTCTAGCCTCGCTCTCGCCGCCTGAGGCGGGTAGCAGGCTCGTCGGACTAGGAATGCCTACGGCCTAGTATCCGGCGTCATTGAGTAGGCTGGCCAACTCAGTCCCGCCGCGGGGCTGACACGGTGAGACCAATCGCGGCTGGGCCCGTCACACCAACTCGCTCACGTGATCGGTGGGGCCGAGTAGAGGCACAGTGAGCTGCGCTCGGAGAAGCCCTGGCAAGACGCCGGAGGACCCGGGTTCGATTCCCGGCACCTCCACCCGATGATGAGGCGTCGACCGGAAGGTCGGCGCCTCACGTTGTTCCCCGGTCGGGGTCGAGGGCGAACGCAACCTGCGCCGGACTGGTGGCATTAGCGAGGGATTTCGTCCACCCTTCTCCTTACTGAGTATTTAACGGTCGTTAAAACATCTCTGAGGGGATAGACATAGGCGGTTGATCGCCGTCACCATCGGGTAGGAACCCCGGAAGGTGCCGTAGTCGGCCACGGAACCCCGAGGAGAGCCCATGTCGGTGACCGCGTTCCCCAACGACATGTCAGGCCAGCGTGAGCGTGGGTGGACGCTGACCACGCCCGGACCGTTGGGCGAGTCGATACGAGAACTCGCCCTGATGCTTCGCGCTCCGCGCACCCCGGCCGGCACCGACCGGACGTTGCGCGACCAGTTGCGCGCGCTGCTCGCCCCGGTGCGGGAGGCGTTCGCCGCCCACCGGGCCGCGACCGAAGGCAGCACCGGTATCTACGCCGAGATGGTGCTCGACGCGCCGCGGCTCGCCCGTACCGTCGACGGGCTTGTCGCCGAACACGACGCGATCGACGCGGCCATGGACACGCTGGCCCACTGGATCGAGGAGGTCAGCGGCGACATCGAGGCGCTGCGCCGGCGGGCACTCGCCGTCCTCGACGAGATCGCCCGGCACGGCCAGCACGACGCCGACCTGGTGCACGCCGCGTACACCACCGATCTCGGCGGCGAGTAGCCGGATCTACGACGCGGTGGACGCGGCCGGGACCGGCAGGCCGTCCAGCGCGTGCCGGCAGCTGCAGTCGGTGTCGCTGGGCAGGGCGGCCGCGACCTGGAGCAGGAGCCCGCGCAGGCGCTGCGTGTTCTCGCCGAAAACCCGGAACACCTCTTCCTGGGTGACGCCGTGCTCGCCCTCGACCCCGGCATCGAGGTCGGTGACGAGGGCGATCGCGGTGTAGCAGAGGGCCAACTCGCGGGCGAGCACAGCCTCCGGGTGGCCGGTCATGTTCACCACGGTGCCGCCCAGCTCCGCGTACCAGCGCGACTCGGCCCGGCTGGAGAAGCGCGGTCCTTCGATCACCACCATGGTGCCGCCGTCGATGAGCTCGACCCCGGCGGCCGGCGCGGCGGCCCGCACCGCAGCGCGCCCGGTCGGGCAGTACGGGTCGGCGAAGTTCACGTGCACCGCGGCCGTGTCGTAATACGTCTGCGTTCGTGCGGTGGTGCGGTCGACCAGTTGGTCGGGTAGCACGAACGTGCCCGGACCCAGCTCGGGCCGCAAGCCACCAACGGCACAGGGGGCAAGAATTTGACGTACGCCGATCTCACGCAACGCCCAGAGGTTCGCCCGGTAAGGGATTTTGTGCGGCGGATACCGGTGGTCGCGCCCGTGCCGGGGCAGGAACGCCACCCGCCGAGCGCCCACCGACGCCACCGTGAGCGGATCCGACGGCGGCCCGTACGGCGTCGCCACGACGTGCTCCTCGGCATCGTCGAGCAGGGCATAGAGTCCGGACCCGCCAATCACGCCGATGTCCGCCAGTACGCTCACGCGCAGACTCTAACTGTGGGGCAGGTCGCAGACTATGGTGCGATGCATGGTGGCGGGATGACGGGAGTGCACGGTGCATCCGGATCCAGGCATGGCGCGTGAGCCCGAGGTGACGAAGGGACGGTCGGGGGAGTCGCTCGTGGGGCACCTGCTCGTGGCGACGCCCGGATTGCGGGACCCGAACTTCGAACGCACCGTCGTGCTCCTCGTCGCGCACGAGGAGGGCGGTGCGCTCGGCGTCGTGCTCAACCGCGCCACCGAGGTGCCGGTGAGCGAAGTGCTCGCCGGCTGGGGCGGCCTGGCCAGCGAGCCCGCCGTGGTGTTCGAGGGCGGCCCGGTGCAACCCGAGGCCGCCATCTGCCTGGCCCGCGCCAAGTCCGTCAGCGGCGACACCCGTGGCTTCTCCCGGGTGGACGGATCGATCGGTACGGTCGACCTCTCCGCCGACCCGGACACCTTCCGTCCCTCGCTCGCCGAGGTCCGCGTGTTTGCCGGCTACGCCGGATGGTCGCCCGGCCAGCTGGAAGAGGAGATCGCCGGCGGATCGTGGTTCACGTTCAAGGCCCTGCCCAGCGACGCGTTCACCGAACGTCCCGACGATCTCTGGCCCATGGTGCTCCGCCGCCAGGGTGGCATCTACGCCGCCGTGGCCATCTACCCCGCCGATCCCACGCTCAACTAGCTCCGGATCTTGGCCGGTGCCCTGGGCCCGGCTCCGTGCGGTGCGGCATTGGACCCCTATGTGCGATCTTCAGGCCGTTTTCGCCCCGGCGCGTCCAGTGCCTCACGACGCCAGGTGGCTACGGCCGTGCCGTGCCGAACCGGGCCTCCGGCGGGCTCGTCGGCGTCATGCCCGTGGGACCGCCTTCCGGGTCGTGTGTAATATTGCCGGGTGCCCGGCCTGACCGGGTACGCGGGGCTGTAGCGCAGCTGGTAGCGCACCACGCTGGCAGTGTGGGGGTCAGGGGTTCGAGTCCCCTCAGCTCCACAACCTGATGCATTGTGCGAAATGACGGGTCGTCTGGCCAGTCTTCGAGTGGGATCTTGAAGATCGGGATGAGCTGGTCGCCTTCGATCTTGATTGCGGCGACGTGGGTCTCGATGATCGCCTTCCGCTGTCCCGGTGTGCCGCTGGTGAAGACCGCAGCGAGGTTATCGCGGAGGCGCTCGATGGCCGCCGTGCTGGGTGCCCTCGGGGCAGCCTCGGCGATTCCGAGTTCGTCGCGGCGGGCTCGG
>JBLNGJ010000083.1:0-3138 GCA_050264675.1 Micromonosporaceae bacterium | reverse complement strand
GGTGCCCGCACTGTGGCCCCGAAGGTTGAGGCCCCGACGCAGGAACTGGCCATCACCGCGTCGGTGGGGTTGCCGGGCAAGTTCGAACCCGGCGCCAAACTGACCGACCTGCGCGCGGTCGGTGACCTGCTCGAAACCCGGGCCCGGTCGATGGCCGACGCCGGTGGCCGCTACGCGAAGCGTCGCCCGAACGACCCCTACGGCGGGGTGCAGGTCGCATCCATCAGCAACAAGGACTGGATCGGCGACGACACGTTCAACGACGCTTCGGGCGCCGAAGCCGTCCAGGCATACATCGACCGGATCCAAGGGCAGCGGACCGCATCAAAGTTCTAAACCCTGGTCGCGGGTGGCGGCTGGTGCGCACCCAGCGAGAACCGGTATGACTTCTTCAACATCGCCTGCGAAGGCGGCATGATCGACCTGCCGACCTTCGGGGTGACCCGCGGCGGGATCAACTTCCCCGTCTCCCCCTCGCTGGCGGACACGTTCTCCCCCGCCCTGCCCTGGTACACCGCGTTTTCCAACGCGACCGTGCCGTGGCTGTGGACCGAAACCGATGACATTCTCACCGTCACCGGCTCCACCAACAAGCCCTGCATTCGGGTGCCCTGTTCGTCGATGACGAACGTGCGGCTCGAGTGCTACGGCATCTGCCTCACCGCCGGGAACCTGGCCGACAACGCCTGGCCCGAATCGACCCGCAACTTCCTGCGCCTGCTCATGGCGGCGCACTACCACGCGTCGAACGCCCGATACATTTCGCAGATCGTCACCGCCGCCGGCACCGCCATCACCGGCTGCTCCGACTCCGGTTCCGGGACCACCGCCCCGATTCTCGGAACCGCCGAACTGGCGGCGTGGGACTACCGCAGCCGGTTCGGCATGTGCGACACCGACGTCCTCGAATGGATCCTCCCCGCCTGGTCGAAGGGCGCCGTCCGCTCCGACCTGGCCAAGCGCACCGGGGTGTCCGACTTCATGTGCGTCACCGACGCGCAGATCGCCGCCTGGTTCGACTGCCGCAACCTACGCGTCCAGTTCGTCGACGACTGGCAGGTCCGCGCCACCGGCCAGCCCGGCGCCGCAACCGCCATCACCCAATACCCGTCGTTCGTAAACGGGCTCATCTACGCCGCCGGCACCGTCGCCCGCGGCAACGGCATGACCCTCGACCTCGGCGTTGTCCGGGACTCCACCCTGAACGCGGAGAACGACTTCACCGCCGCGTGGATGGAGGAATGCCACCTCATCGCCCAGTTCGGCCACGCGGTCCGGAACTACCGCATCGGGATCTGCCCCGACGGCACCACCGGCGCCGCCGACCTCACCACCTGCTGCCCGTAACGACGATCTACGTGACGGACACGACGACGAAGGTGGAGGTGAGCCCGGATGCCTGGACCTAGGCAACTGGTCGACCCGCCCACCTTCGTCGACCGGAACTTCGGTCTGCTGTCGGTGGTGCAGGCCCGCTACGACGAACCGGACCCGCATTGGCGTAACGGCGTTACGTGGCAGGGCCTGTGCGGGATCGGGTTCACCACATTCGATGACTACTGCGTGACTGGGGCGCCGCCGAAACAGTCAACCCACACCACGCCGGTGCGGGGGGCGACGCCGTTCACCCCGTTCGCCGAGGTCGACTGTTCCCCCGTTGGCTACGACCCACAGTTTGAGGAGGCCCGCGCCGCCGACGCGTTGGGCCGGTCCGAGTCGTTCCAGGTCGAGTACGCGTTCTGGACCGGGTCGGTCGCGGCGTCGGGAAACAAGGCCTATCCACATTTGGCCGCCAACGCCGCCGTTCTGGACACCGGCACAGTTCCGTCGATCACGTTGCAGTGCGCCGCGACCACTGTCACCGGCTCGGTTGTGCTGGACGTGGTGGAGGGCATTGGCCGGCTCGAGGCCGCGTTGGGTGCCTGCTACAACGGCCAAGGTGTGCTCCACGTCCCGTTGATTCTCGGCGAGCAGCTGTTCCGCGCCGGGATCGTCAAAGTGGACGGGGCGCAGATCAAAACCCAGGCCGGGAACCTGGTTGCGTTGGGTGCCGGTTATCCGGGCACCGGACCCGACGGCACGTCCCTGCCGAATGCGGTGTGGGTGTATGCGACCGGGCCGGTGTTCGCCTACCGCAGCGCGATTGAACGGTTCCGGTTTAGGGACTCGTTCAACCGGTCCGAGAACACGGCACAGATGATCGCCGAACGGACGTATGTGCTCGGGTTCGACTGCTGCTGCCTGTACGCCCTACCGATCTCGGTTGGTGGCATCGTCACCGGCCAGCCCCTGTCGGCTTTCTAACCCTGGGAGGGGTGGATGGCAACCAACGTCCTTTGCAGCAGCCCCATCCAGGGCACCGTGCTGCGGATCATCCGGCTGGACTCGTGCGGCCAACTGGTCACCGGCACCGGGTCGGCGCAGATCGTCATGGACGGCTTCATTCAGGTCCAGGCGTCGCCGCAGTACGACACCGGCGACCGGAAGATCACCCGCAAGGCCAACGGTGTCATCTGCGTCAACAACAAAATCCCGGACCAGTTCACCAACGACGAGTTGACCATCGACTTTTGTGTGTGGCATCCCGGGCTGTTGGTCAACACGATCTCCGCCCGGCTGTTGACCGGATCGTCGACGCCGACGGGGATCGGGTTCGCGCACGGCACCTGGTCCAACCTGACCGCCGCGCACTGGTCGTTGGAGGTGTGGGGCATCGCCGACACCGCCACCTGCAACGCGGCCGGCACCACGCTGTACAACTACTGGTTCTGGCCGCACCTGTCCGACGGTAAGAAGGGCGACTACACCATCGCCGAGGACCCGACCATGCTCCAGCTGATCGCCAATACCTACGACGGCAGCCCGTTGTGGACGGCCGGGGCGTCGTGGATCGGTGAAACGCTGGTCCTCGGCGACCACGAGGGCATGGTCGTCACGTCGGTGGCGCCGCCAACGTCGACGTGCATCATCGCCGACTATCCGTGATCTACCCTTCGGGGTGGGTGGGTGCCGGCGGGTCGCTAACCAACGGGGGGCGACCCCCCGGACGCCCCAGACCTGAAAGGCGGGGGTGCCAGTTGTCTGCGACACCTGGACCCTGCGACCCCGGGGAGCCGATCTTCTGCTGTGACCAGACCA
>JBLNGJ010000082.1:0-4049 GCA_050264675.1 Micromonosporaceae bacterium | reverse complement strand
CGCGATCCTCCGCACGATCATGCAGTGCGACTGCACGTCTGAACGGAGGACCGCGATCATCGGAATTGCCCAAGGACGGCTCGGAGATCACCGTGGATAAGGGAGGGGTGCCGGTCCGGATCTACGGGAGCGTGAGCCACTTACTACACCCTTGCCTACTCGTCCCTGAATAGAAGAACTCGAATCCCGCTCGGAACGTTCCACTACCGAGAAAAGGGATAGGGACACCCGATCAGGTGGTCCGTCCAGGCAAAGGCCGGACAGTAATACTGGGGTGTCGTCCAGACGCTAACGTTGGAGTTGTTCCAGGTACTCATCTGGTATGTGCACGGCGCGTGCACAGCCGTCAGCGAGAGGGGCGAACCTCTCATGATCGGCCTCCTTGGTTGCTCCGGAAGGATCGCGGTCGCCGCTGCGAACCCGCTGCGAAGCGACTTCGAGGCCGCGACGCCGGAACGGGTCGTGGACTGCGGCACACCGGTAAGCACCGCACGGTGGACGGCCTCGAGCTGTCGGCCGGGGCCGGTGCCAACCTCCTCGGTGAGCAGCCGATAGGCCGAGGTAGCCGCATGGGTTGTGCGGCAAGGAAAATGTCTACCGGGCCGAGCACACCAACTTCGACTGTGGTGCATCCCCGTCGCCAACCACGTGAACAGCGTACGCGTCGCCGCACCCGGCCATAACCTCGTACGCGCACTTCGCCATCCAACCGGGCGACATCGTTGTGTCGATCCAGCGGATGTCGCGCGTTGGGGGCGGCGAGGCTAGGACGTTCGGCCGGCCGGGCTGACCGCCGAATCGGTGATAGCGGCGGTGATGCCGTCCCAGAGCCGCACGCGAGCGGTCAGAGCGGTGTTGACCGCGCCGACGCACTCCTGCCACTTGGTCTCGTCATCACCGCACAGGTCGGCGAGCATCTGCATGGCCATCGGCGTGTGCTCCTCGTCGTCGACCTGGATGTGACGGCGCAGGTAGTCGACGAAAGTGTCCAGCTTGCCGATCTCCTCGTTGACCGCGACGACCTGTTGGAACATGTCGGGGATCAGATCCTCCCGACCGAACGCGAACGCCGCGGCCTGGCAGTGCAGCGGCAGAGTCTGGATGAACGTCCACGTGGTCCGGACGAAGTCGGTGGCCGGCGTGGGCACAGGCACGGTCGCCAAGGCTTGCAGCACCGGCGTGCCCGAACGGACCAGGTCGATGAACGAATCGATGACCGCCGTATCGGCACCGGCCTGGCTCATGCCTTGAAGGTAGAGCTCGAAGTGGCTGATGAACCCACCACCGAGCTCGTCGCTCTCCTCGACCAGGACAATGTCGTTGATCAGGCGGCGGCTGGACGACGGTCCGGTGGGGACCCAGGGAACCTCGACGCAGGTCAGGTTTCGCTGCAACGACTTCAGCAGCGACATGAAGTCCCACACGGCGAAGACGTGATGCTCCATGAAGGTCACGATGGCCGGGTGCGAATCGAGGCGGGAGTACATCTCGTGGGTGATGACGTTCGAGCGCGTCGCGGCGACGGCCGCCTTGAGCCGGTTGATCCCGGCGTGTGTCTGGTCCCACTCGTACCGTGACATGACGACAGGCTAAGCGGCCGCAGAGATGACTGGCAATGGCCAATCCATTGAGTTTTTGCTTATGCGGAGGCATGCCTCATATTTGCTGAGGCGGGTGGCGCAACAAAGCTGAGGGGTGTCTCCGCTTGATAGGTTGGGGGTGTGACCGCAGCCTCGATTCGTCGGCTCCGTAAGGACGCCCAACGCAACCGGGCCGCGCTGGTCGACGCCGCCCGGTCGGCGTTCGCACAGGACGGCCTGGACGCTCCACTGGAGGGCATCGCCCGTCAAGCCGGGTTGGCCATCGGCACGCTGTACCGGCATTTCCCGACCCGGATGGATCTCGTCGGAGCCGTCATCGCCGACAAGAAGCGGGCGTGGATCGTGGCTGCCGAGACGGCCGTCGAGATGGAGCCGGCCTGGAATGGGCTGGTGTTCTTTCTCGAGCGGGTCTGCGAGCTGCAGGCCGGCGACCGGGCCTTCAACGACATCGCGTCGATGCGCTTTCCGCACGCGCCGAGGATCGAGTCGACCCGCAAACGCGCCAACGACCTTAGCCGCCGCATCGTCGAGCGGGCTCAGGCCGAAGGCAGTCTGCGCGCCGACATCACACCCGAGGACCTGGCCTTCATCGTGTGGGCCCACGCGCGGATCAGCGAGGCGACCTACGCCATCGATCCGCGCGCCTGGCGCCGTTTCCTCGCACTGATCCTGGACGGGTTCCGGGCTAGAGCGGCCCATCCGCTGCCCGCGCCGCCGCTTCGCCCGCGCCAGGTCCTCCGCGCCCAGCTCCGACTCGGCCGCCGGTCCCGGTGAGGTTAGGAGGGTGCCCGTGTTGGACACGACGTGTATAACACGGTGCCCGTCCTAACCACCGCGCTCGACACCACGCTCAAGGCCGCGCTCGATGGCGGCGATGATCTGTGGGCGCAGCTGCTCCGGTTGGATGATGGCGTCGACGGAGCCGACCTCGACGGCGCGCTGGATGCTGTGCACGCTGTCGAACTCGGCGGCGACCTCGCCCAGCTTCTCCGCCCGGACCGCGACCCGGACGTCCATGAGCTGCGTAACCAGCGCGGCCCGTGCGGCCCCGGTGGCCACGGCGACCTGAGCCTCCAGTTCGACCACCCGCGGATCCTTCGCCGTGCGCGCGTTGACGTCGCCGGCGAAGACCACGGCCGCCGCGGGCGCGCCGCCGATGACCGACGCGAACGAGCCGGCCACGGCGAGCACGGTCATGTTCGGGTTGAGCGCCTTGGAGAACACCACGAACGCGCCACCGTGATAGCGCGAGATCACGCAGAAGACGATCGGCCCGTCGAAGTTCACGATGGCCCGGCCGATCTCCGCACCGTACTCCAGCTGCAGCTGCCGCATCGACTCCGGCGAGCCGTCGAATCCGGACAGGTTCGCCAGCACGACCAATGGCCGGTTCCCGCTGGCTGCGTTGATCGCCCGCGCGACCTTTTTCGACGAACGGGGAAACAGGGTGCCGGCGGTGTAGGTGTCCGGGCCATCGGTGGGCGGGAACCCGCGCCGCGGCACCGACCGGGACTCGATGCCGAGCAGGCACACCGGGATGCCGCCGAGGTGCACGTCCTGCACCACCGCCGTCTCGGCGTCGGCCATGCCGGCCCAGCGTTCCAGGATCGCGTGATCCTGGTCGGCCAGCGCCCGCATCAGCGTGCGGATGTCGAACGCCTTCTTGCGATCGGGGTTGTGCTCCCGGGAGAAGATCTCGCCGACAGTGGTGAAGTCGCTGTCCGGCACGGCATGCGGGTGGCCGGAGATGTCGCGGTCGACCGGGTCGGCCGTGACCACCCGGCGTGGCCGGGTCTCGCCCGGCGCGATGTAGGTGTGGTCGTAGTGGGTCATCAGCAGGTCGCGCGCGGCTCGCAGATCCGGTGCCCAGTACTGGGCCTGGCCGTTAGGGCCCATCACCCGGTCGTAGCCGCCGATGCCGAAGTTGTCCTCGGCCGACACCCCACCCGAGAAGTCCAACGACTGCTTGCCGGTGAGCACCATCGCCGAGTCCGGCGTCATCACCAGAATTCCCTTGGTGTGCATGAGCATGGTCGCTTCGGCGTTCCAGTAGGGCTGAGCGCCCACGTTGATCCCGGCGACCACGATGTTGATCTCGCCGCCGCGTTGGGTGAACTCCACGATCCGCTTGAGGGCGGCCGCCACCCAGTCCATGTTCTCGGTGCCTGAGCCCATCGAGATCCGCGCGCCGGCGGATAGGGCGAACCAGTCGACCGGTGCGCGCATCCGTTCGGCCAGGTCGAGCGCGGCGACCACCCGCGCGCACTCCGGCTCGGCCAGCGCGCCCAGCGCCTTGGTCGAGTCACCGAGCAGCGCTACCCGCGTGACGCCTTCGGGACACCGCTCGGTCGGCGTGCTGACCACACCGACCACGATGCCGGCCCGGTTCTGCCCCTTGGCCCGGTCGACCGGGGCCAGCTCACCGGTGCTCACGCGGTCGTACTCGGT
>JBLNGJ010000081.1:0-5597 GCA_050264675.1 Micromonosporaceae bacterium | reverse complement strand
GGCCCGGTTGCGCTTCACCGACCCGCGGCCGCCGGCGGGTCCGCCCGAGCCGGCGGCCGGCGGCCTGCCGCCGGTGCCGCTCGACCCGGCCCGCGACCTCTACGGCACGGTGCTGTTCCAGGGGGAGCGCTTCCAACGGCTGCGCCGCTACCATCGGGCCGCCGCGCGCGAGGTCGACGCCGACCTGGCCGCCGAAGCGCGGGCGTCCTGGTTCGCCGACTTCCTCCCCAGCGACCTGCTGCTCGGTGACCCGGGCGTGCGCGATGCGTTGATGCACGGCAACCAGGTCTGCGTGCCCCACGCGACGCTGCTGCCGGTGGGAATCGAGCGGCTCTACCCGTCGGGCCAGGTGGGCGCGGGTGAGCTGCGTTACTGCGCCACCGAACGCCGCCGCGACGGCGACCTGTACGTCTACGACGTGGCGCTGCGCACGCCCGCCGGTGAGCTGGTCGAGCGCTGGCAGGGCCTGCACCTGCGGGCGGTCCGCAAATCCGACGGCCGTGGGCCGTGGCCGGCGCCGCTGCTCGGGCCGTACCTCGAACGCATGGTGGAGGATCTCCTCGGCGCCCAGATCGCGGTAGCGGTGGAGCCGGATCCACCCGGTGCTGGGGACGACCCGACGGCCCGTCGAACCCGCACGGCGCTCGCTGCCGGTCGGGCGCTCGGCTATCCGGCGGATGTCCGGTACCGCCCCGACGGACGCCCTGAGCTCCGGTGCCCAGCCGGGCCCGGCAGGCCCAACGACGTCGGCCCGGACGGCGGGCCTGGCATCTCGGCCTCGCACGGAGGTGGCCTGACCCTGTGCCTGATTGGCACCGGTGCCATCGGATGTGACCTCGAGCCGGTGGCCGCACGTCCGGCGTCGGTGTGGCAGGGCCTGCTCGGAGCGCACGCCGAACTGGCCCGGGTCGTCGCCGGGGCGACCGGTGAGGATGCGGACACCGCGGCGACCCGGGTCTGGACGGCGATCGAGTGCCTGCAGAAGTCCGGTCGTTCACCGGCCGGTCCACTCGCCCTGCGGCCGGAGCCCAGCGGCGGATGGGCGGTCTTCGGGTCGGGCCAGGTGGGCGTGGCCACGTTGGCCGCAACTGTGCGCGGGCTCGCCAGCCCGGTCGTGGTCGCCCTTCTCGCCGAGGAGTGCCGCTAGCCGCCGGATGTCTACTACCGGGAAGTGAGCATGAGCGCCGAGCTTGAGCCGTGGTGAGCCTCGGCGGGGCCCGACCAGGAGGTCACCGCGCGGGATTTCGCCGACCGTTGGCGCCGGCTCGGTCAAGCGCCGTTCGACGCGGTGCCGTGGCAGCCGGGCCCTACACGACGCGGTCAGTTGCGTCCGGCCGGTGCCGGCGCGCCCAACTCGCGCTGGGTGCGCACATCGAGCAGGGCCAGCAGCACCGGTGGATCCAATGTGTGCATGGGCCGCAGCCGCAGGTCGACGACGCGAGTGTTGGTATCGGATCCGATCGTCAACGGCCCGTGGATGCCGACCCACGACGTCTCGTCGGCAATTGGCGGCCGACCCAGCTCGACTCGCTGGGTGGCCAGCGAATAGGCCATCACATACCACGGGCCCGGCGGCACGTGGTCGAGCCGGTACGGGCCCGGGCCGGCGAGGATCGCGCACCGGGCCGGCCGGCCCTCCGGAATCCGATCCGGGAAGAGGCCGACGAAGACCAGCGCCTGACGGTCACCACGGTGCGGCCAGACCTCGCCCTGGACCACAGTGGTCGCAAGCCCGGCGAGGCGCCGGCTCTCATCGACGGCGATCTGCGGAATGTAGCCGCCCAGCCGGCGGTACTCGGCCGGGGACAGGCCAACGCTCTTGGTGAAGCGGGAACTGAACGTGCCCACGCTGCTGTAGCCGACGCGCAGGCTGATGTCGGCGACTTTAAGCGAGGTCGAGACGAGCAGGCGCTTGGCCTGCTCAAGTCGCAGGGCAGCCAGAAATCGGGCGGGTGACAAGCCGGTGACGCGTTGGAAGACGCGGGTGAAATGGAACTTGCTGAACATGGCCGCGCGGGCCATGTCGTCGACCGTGATCTGTTCACCGAGGTTGTCCCGCATGGTGGCGATTGCTCGCTGCACGGCCTTCTCGACGACGTCGTCCATCGCGCGCCCTCCTGGTGCGGTGACACAACGACGCGTGCGCACTGACCCAGCCATGCGAAATGCACGACGGCTCAAGCGACGCTAAAGAAACTGCACCAATTTCGTTTCCGGGGCCAGCGTTTGTGGCCAGCCCACTTTTCGCCCACGAGACCGCTCACCGCCGGGGAGCGGGGCTGCGGTGAAGCGATCTCACGTAGCGATATAACCGATGACGAAAGGGGATGCTAGCCGACTTGACAGACCATTGGCAATGCCGTCCGCAAGGGCCCGACAGCGGACGGCAACTGCGAAGAAGGGCGTAGTGGTAGCGCCGGCGCGCGGTTGGCGGCGATCCCGCGGAGAGTGACGGTATCTGATATGGGTAGCGGAAATCACCAGTAGACGGCGCGCCGCAGCGCAGTGTCGACGGTCGAGGACCGGTCGTGCGGGGCACCGACCCTACGCATTGTGACGGTGCAAAACAATGGTTGGCCGGCTAATAGTGAATAGAGTTGTGTGAATGGCCGACGTCGCGCCACTCACTTATTCGGCCGTTGTGAGCACGTTGCGAGAGGACGCGGTGAGTTCGACGACGCGACGATGTCGATGGCCGGGCGTGGGCGACGAACGCCGGTGCCGGCCCGGGTGTGTCGACTCCGAGGGAGAACAGGTGCCAACGCAGCCCATCGGCCCTTACCGCCGATTCGGTCCGGACGCCGCTGAACGAGGCGGCCGCCCCGACGGGCTGCGTGCCGGGTGACCCCAACGTCGACCGTCGCATGGACCCTCTCGCCTACTACTGAGGCCGCGCATCGGTCCTGTTCCGGCATTCGGCCCAGGGTGGCCGGAATGAGCCCACACGCCTATCTGCCCGCCGAGCTGAGGCCCCAGCAAGCGGTTCTCGACGGCCACTTCCACGGTCGGTCGTGGAACGCGGTCGCGGTGGCCGACTGGGTCGACGCGGTGCGCTGACCGACGTCGATGGCGCTCGGCAACGACTCCGTCAAGGGCATGTCGATCGACGGCCCGTGCTGGCACGACCTCCTGCTCACCGACACCGCCGGAGAGGTGACCGCGCAATGACCCACGGGACAGGCGTTGAGGCGAAGGACAACCAGGTCACCGCGCCGGTACCGACGCCCAGCGATCCGCTGACGGCGGCCCCACCGACGGTGCGCCGGGCCGACGTCCGGGACCCGCGCTACCTGATGCTGCGGAACTTCGCCATCTCGATGAGCGTCTTCAATGTCCTCGGCTACACCGTGCTCGGCTTCGAGCAACCCTGGACCTGGCCGATCTTCGCCCTGCTGGTGGCTTATGCCATCAAGATTGCGATCGGGCTCATCACCGCGCGGGCCAGCCAGCGGCCGCCCGCCGGTCAGATCGTGGTTCCCAGCCCCAACGTCACTCCCGGCTATGCCGGCGCGCCGCCGGCAGCCGAGCGAGGACCGCGAACCGCTGCGGGCGTCGTTGGCCCGGTCGGTGGCCAAGGAGGAGGCCCGGATCCCGATCCCGGCCGAGGTCGGAGCAAACCTGAACGAGCGCCGTCCGATCCGGCTGGGCGGGTTGGTGCCCTGGGCCGGCAGAATGCGCGGGGCCGTGCCGGTCGACGCCTGATGGAGACCTGGGCGAGGGTGGTTGGTTTCGTTACCACAGCGTCGAGCCGGCCGGACCGGTGGTCGGGTCGGGCCGGTGGCGGGCCAACCGTGCCGGCCTTCGGTCGGCGTGGAGCCGAGCTCGAGACGGCCGACACCGTCGAGCACACCGGAGCCGACGAGAGCCAACGGACGATCGACTGGTTGGCCGAGCTGCGCGCGGCCACCCACGGGCCGGCGCCGGCGTGGAAAAGCGAGCCCGACCCGGACGTTGGTCGCATGGCGTACGCGATCGATGAGGCGGTGCGGGCTTTTCGCACCCGGTTGGACGAAGCGGTGCGCGAGCTGTGCGGCCATCGCCCGGAGATGGACCGGGCGCCGGCGGGGCACCGACGGTTGACCAGAGGCGCCCGCCGGACCGCTTCAGGTCGGTAGGGCGAGTAACACCGGTGGGTCGAGGAAGCGGACCGGCCGCAGCTGCACATCGAGCGCCTCGACGACGGCGTGTTCGCCGACCGTAATGGGGCCACGGTTACCCACCAGGAGACCATTTACTCCATCATGGACGCTCCCCGGGTCATCGGCGACGATGCCCTGAACCAGCAGGTACCACTCGCCAGCCGGCACCTTGTCGAGAACGAACGGACCAGGTCCAGACTGCACCGTCCACGCCACCGGCCGCCCTTCCGGGATGCGACCCGGGAAGAGCCCCAGGAAGACCCGGCCCGGGTCGCGCTCGGTGGTGTTGGCGACGACGCCAGCGACGACGGCATCCGCCGGCGCCGGTCGGCCGTCAGGGCCCTCGACGGCCACCTGATCGGCCACGCCCCGCAGCCGGCGGTAGGCGGTGGGCGACAAGCCCACGCTGCGAGTGAACCGCGAGCTGAACGTGCCCACGCTGTTGTAGCCGACGCGGACGCTGATGTCGGCGACGTTCAGCGACGTGGTGACCAGCAGCACCTTGGCCTGCTGCAGTCGCAGGGCCGAAAGGAACCGGCCCGGCGAGACGCCGGTGACCCGCTGAAAGATCCGGGTGAAATGAAACTTGCTGAACATGGCCGCCCGGGCCAGGTCGTCCACGGTCAGCGGGGCTCCGAGGTCCTCTCGCATCGCGGCGATGGCGCGTTCGGCGGCTTTCTCAAACTGGTCAGTCACGGCTCCTCCGGGCAGTGGTACGGCACGGTCGCCCGCGGGCCGGCAGTCTGCCGGCCCGGTTATTGACGAGTTCGCGAGTCATGGGTCCAGCCACGAACACGGCGGACACGGCTCTGCGTCGATATCGGTGAATCAGTTCACCGATATCTTGACCGTCACCAAGGCCGATGTCTTCTCAGAGAATGCCGCCAAGACAGCACATCGCAAGACTATCTACTTTGGACGGTGATGAGCAACCTCGCCCGCGGCCGTCGAGCCGAGCGGCGTGATACGGCGGCCAGACCTTCGCCGACGCGTGACCAGGCCAGGCGGGGGCTGATCGTCCAATGAAGACGGCCCGGGCCACCGTGATGAGTCCGCCCAACGGCGAAGGAGCCCGGCTGCGCAGCGGCACCAGGTGGGCGCAGCTGGGCACAGGTGCGGGATCGCCGTGACGACGACCGCCGACGCGATCTTCCAGCCGCGTTACCGGATGTGTTCTCCCGTTCTCCGTTTGGCTACGGATTCGTAACCTCACAACCCAGCAGGTCATGCGAGATCGTAGGTCGGAGGATGCGGAGGCCAATAACGCAAATGTGCGCTGCGTCGAGCGCGCACGATCGAAGAGGCCAGGGTCGTGGGCTACACGCCGGAAACGGCGGTCACTCGCCCGCGGTCGACCGCCTCCTGGAAGGTCGCGTGGTCGCGCTCGTTCTGCTCGGCGTAGCCGTCGGCGAAGTCGGCAACGGCCTGGTCGAACCGGTCCGAGCGACCGAGGTACGC
>JBLNGJ010000080.1:0-4240 GCA_050264675.1 Micromonosporaceae bacterium | reverse complement strand
AGGAGGCGCCGGTGGGGGCTTTTTCGTGCCTGCGGTCAGACGGCGGACATCATCCGATCGGATGACCCCCGCGCTCGTTGTGCCAGCAGTAGGTGGGCCTTTGACACGGTGGTGTCGTCCGCCGCTGCCGGTACCGGCGGCTACCTGTGCGCGCGTGAGGTAGCCCTATGCGGTCAGACTACGCCCGGACCCATCGGCCGTCGCGCACGAAGCCGTGGTCGCCGCAGGCGCACAGCACCGACGGCGAGAGGGTCAGTGGCTCCCACGACTCGACGGTCCACCGCGGCCGGTCTGCGCTGAGTTGGCGCTGCACCTCGCCGTCGAAGGTGACCATGCCCTCACACTGCCCGGAGGCCAGGTGGCTCGGGACGATCGGCGTTGGGCCGGCCGGGTGGGCGATGATCGCGCCCCAGCGCTCGACATCGGGGATGCCGTCGTACTGCGGGTTCAACGCCCGGTCAGGCGCCCAGGCCACGAACCGCAGCGTGTGCCCGTCGCCCAGGTCATGCACCGCGCCGGTCACGGCGAGATCACGGCGCCGTCGTCGTACCGGTTGCCCGACCACACCGCGCCGGCCTTGGCCGGGTTGAACGCGTCGATCGGCCCGTACGCCGCGCAGGCCCGGTTCGAGCCGCGCTGGAAGACGTTGCCGATGAACTGGATGCTCGTGCCCGTCAACGGATCGTTCGAGTACGGCTTGCCGCCCGAGCTGCCACCGTAGGCGCAGAACGCCGCCCCGTTGGGGTTAGCGACGAAGAAGTTGTCTTGGATGATCCAGTCGTGGGGCGCGGCGAAGTCGGCATAGCCAGTCAGGTCCGCGCTGCAGCCGCCGTCCTGCGCGGTCGGGACCAGCCAGTCGCACGCGATCGTGTTGTGGATGATCGTCGAGTAGCGTTCGGCCCGCACACCCGAGGCGTGCCAGTTGCTCTCGACGTAGGTGCCGTGCACCCAGGAGTCCTGCAGGGTGCAGCGCCAGGCGCACAGCACGCCCCGGTTGCCGCCGCGGATCTCGAGCTTGGTCGCGACGAACAGCCCGTCACCCAGCCCGGTAACCTGCCGGTGGCCGGCGTCGATCACGGAGTCGGAGATGGTCAGCCGCGGCGCGGTTTCGCTGGTGGGTGAGGCGACGGAGACGGTCCCGCCGATCGAGGAGCGGGTGATGCGCACGCCGGTGGTGGCGATGTCCAGGTCGCAGGAGACCAGCTTCGCGTCGATGACCGTGCCGCTGACGGTGATGGTGCACGGCCCGGTGTAGACGCTCAGCGTGGTGCCGGCGGGTACGCCGGTGTTGGTCGCGTCCGGCCAGCTACTCGGCGTTGTCGGGCTCGGCGTGGGCGATGGCGAGGGGCTTGCGGTCGGTGAGGGCGTCGGGCTTGGCGACGGCGTGGTGGGCGAAGGTGCGGGCGTCGTCGGTGAAGGCCCCGGCGTGGTGGCTGTGGGGCTCGGCGTCGGGCTGCCAGTCGGTGTGCCAGTGGGGCTGGCAGTAGCAGTTGGCGACGGGCTTGGCGAAGGCGTCGGAGACGGCGTCTTGCCGGCGCCCCACAGCTCCACGCAGGCGCGCAGCACGTTGCGCGCGTTGGTGCTCAGCGTGGCCCGGAACGCGGCGGTGTTGTGGTCCACGCACCACTGGCCGATCTCGTCGACGCTGCCCTGCGGCAGGACCAGGTCGACCAGCTGCGGCTGCTGTGCCGGGGCGGGCTCGCGCGAGAGGGAGATCGCCCCGAACGTCAGCGTGAGCGTGCAGGCCGCCGCCAGCCCGACGGTGCGGAACCGGCGGCTGGTCACGGTCGAGATGCAGATCGCCGCGGCCATCGAGGCCGCGGCGCGGGTGAGGCGAAGACCGGCGTGCAGCCGGCTGGTATGGCTTCTACGGTGTGCGCTCACGCAGCGTCTCCTTCGTTGGCGGCTTCGTGGGCTTCGCGCCCGTCGAGCGAGTGGTGAATGTGCAGCCAGCCGATCGAGCCGTCCCTGCGCTTGACGGGCTCGATGGTCACGCCGCACGGGCAGTCGTCGGTGTCCTCGTGGTCGAGCAGGTCGCCGACGGGTACGACGTGCACGCTCACTCGGTCACCAGCGACGGCGAGGACGAGTCCCCGACCTTGCTCGACACGACCGAGGTCAGCACCGACAACAGGCCGGCCGAGAGGGCGATGCCGGCGGCGGCCGCCCAGTTGGTGTGCCACACGTCCAGCGCCCCGGCGCCGAAGTAGATCAGCGCCGCCTGCGCCACGCTCTTGACCGCGCGCTCACCGGTGGCCTTCCAGAACCTAGCGGTCCACACCGCTGCCTCCTTCGATCTCCGGCACCGGTGTGCCGACGTACGCGGTCGTCCGGTACGGCTCGCGCGGCAGGGTCTGTGTCGGTGCCGTCGCCCACCACAGCACTGCGGTCGTCGTGCACGTACCGGTGAAGCTGATCCGCGATGGCTCAGGTGACGGCTCGGCCGCCCCGATGAGCGTGCGCACGGCTACTCGACCCGCTCGGGCCAGTGCCAAGTGCCGCCTCGGTACGTCGCCCGTTCGCCGGGCATGATCTTGTCGGCCGGCGGCAGCTCATCTTGCGGGCAGCGATGGAAGAACAGGCCGGTCGGGTTGAGTACGGCCAGGTCGCAGACGACGGCGTCACTGTCCCACTCCTCGGCGTGTTCGCCATCGACGAGCGGCAGGACGCCAACCGGTACGCCGGCAACGATCGCCGCCCGGCATTGGCTCTTGTACTCACCGCCCGGCGTGCCGTAGCTGACGTAGTGCACGATCCTGCCGACGCTCGGCTTCACGGTGCCTCCTCCTCAGAACAGCTTGGCAACGATCAGGTAGATCACGAAGCCGCCGACGAGAGCGCCGAGCAGCTGAATCCCCACGACGACTGCCCCCATCGGGCGCTCTCCTACGATGCGGTGATGACCAGACCCGACTGGTGGCCGACGTGGCTGCCCGAGCGGTGCAGCAGCGGCCACGAGCTCGGCCCGGGGAAGCTCAGCCAGTCGTGGGCGCCTTGCCGGTGCCCCGGCGCGGAGCACGGAGGACATCAGGTCCAGTTCTGCCGCGTCGACGGGTGCGGGTGGCAGATGTACCCGCCCGAGCACGAAGGACCAGAACTGGCGCCGCGCTAGTCCGGTACGCAGGCGAGGATCGCCCGCGACTTGGCGTCGGCGCCGACGAGCCGAAAGGTGAGCACCTCGAGGTGGTAGCCCAGCAGCGGGCAGGCGCTGCCCGGTGGTCCGGGCTCACCGGGCGGGCCGGCAAGGGGCGGGCGCTCGGCCAGGTATGCGGCCACTGCGGCAGCGATCTCCGCCTGGGTAGGCGCACGCCCTGGCGGTCCGGCTACGCCCGCAGGACCGGGCCGGGCGATCGGCGTGTCCTGTACCCGCGAGGGCGGGGTGGCGCAGCGCCCACCGAGGCGGGCGACCTGATCGCAGGCCTGCTGCAGAGCGACAAGCGCGTTGTCAGCCCGCGCCGTCTCCTGCTGACGATCCCGGTTGACGATCGCACCACCCGCCAGGGTCGCCACGACGGCGATCGCGACAAGCAGGAAGGCATAGGCGATGGACCGACGCCGCTCCCGAGTGTGGTCGCTCACATGCCGGACGGGAGCGTGCTCCACCGTCATGCCGCCTCACCCAGTTGGGTACGCAGTCGGCCCACCTCTGCCCTGAGCCCTCGGACCTCACGTGTCAACTCGTCCACCTTGTCCTCAAGCACCCGGCGGCTGTCACGTGCGGCGTCAAGCTTCCCCTGGGTCTGATCGTGGTCCTTGCGTTCTATGCGCAGTTCCCGGACCGCGGAGAGCCACAGCCGGTAGACCACCACCAGGGCGAGACTGAACGGTATGCCGGGTAGGTACGGCAGCAGCCCGACGAACGCATCGCCCAACTCGACCTCTCTCGCACGTTCAAAGGGGGGGCTGCCTAACTAACTACTGGTCTGCGTCTGCGCCGGCGCGCGACTGCTCGTCGAGCTCTTCGTCGACGATCGTGCGGACCTCGGCCTTCGCCGCCTCGGACAGGTCCACCGGCCCGGCCGGGGCCGCACCTGCGCCGCCTTGCAGGGTGGCGATGTCGATACCCCACACGTCCATGTCACCGCCGGACATCATGATCTGGTTGTTGCCGCGCCACGTGTTGTGATCGTCCGGCTGCTTGGTTTTGGTGTTGCCGAGCAGCCCGGCCTGGTGGACCTGCGCGTTGGTGATCGGCCCGTTGAACGCGGCACCGATCCACTCCGGCTTGACCCGGCGGCGG
>JBLNGJ010000079.1:0-4366 GCA_050264675.1 Micromonosporaceae bacterium | reverse complement strand
CGCCCACCTCGCCGTTGACGTCCAGGTAGTGCGTGCCGGTCTGCAGACACGCCTGGACCATCCGGTCGGCCGTCGCCTCGAACGGGCCGGCGACGTGCGCGATGGCCGCGACGTCGCGCAGCGCGTCTCGCAGCCCGGGTCGGTTGGCGAGGTCGACGACCCGGTGCGGCAGGCCGAGCTCGGCGGCGAGCTGGCGCACGGGTGCGGGGCTACGCCCGGCGAGGATGGGCCGCTCGCCGCGCCGGACCGCGAGGCGCGCGACGAGCTGACCGGTGTATCCGTTCGCACCGTAGATCATCCACTGCGCCGTCACCGACCCACCGTACTCGCGGGCCGTCGCCGCGCACGTCGTCGTGGGGACGAGGGCGCGACAGCGGTCGACAAGACTTGATGGGCTCGGCTACCGTCACGGGCACATCGCGGGAGGTCGAGTGCTGGGCATCGAAGGATGGCTGGATGGGCTGCCGCCGCTGCTCGTCTACGCCGTGGTCGCGGCCATCATTCTCTGTGAAAGCATGGGCGTGCCGCTGCCCGGCGAGATCACACTGATCAGCGCGTCGTTGCTCGCCGCGACCGGTGTCACCAACATCTGGGGGGTGGCGATCGCGGCCAGCTTCGGTGCGATCGTCGGCGACTCGATCGGCTACATGATCGGGCACCGGGGCGGCCGCCGGCTCCTGGCCGTCCTGGGGCGGCGCTTCCCCAACCACTTCGGCCCGCAGCACATCGAACGAGCCGAACGCATCTTCGACCGGTGGGGTGTGTGGGCGGTCTTCTTCGGCCGCTTCGTGGCGCTGCTGCGCATTCTCGCCGGACCGGTCGCCGGCGCCCTGCGGGTGCCCTATCGCAAGTTCTTGGTGGCCAACGCCTCCGGCGGCATCTGCTGGGCCTTCGGCACTGCGTTCGTCGTGTACTGGGCGGGCCGGGCCGCGCAGCGGTGGCTGGAGGACTTCTCCTGGATCGCTCTCGCCGTGGCCGTCCTCTTCGGCATCGCAACCACGCTCTACCTGCGCCACCGGGCCTCCCGAGCCCGCTCGCACGCGGTCGATGACGAGCTCGAGGCGCTCGCGCCGCACCCCCGCCATCCCACCGGCGCGCGCCAGGACGATCCGGTCGGCTAGCGCCAGGACGACCCGGTCAGCTAGCCGGTCGGGGCAGGATCGCGGTCCGCGGTGGTTCGGCCGCTGGAAGCTCGGTCGAGCCGGCCGAGCCAGGCGAGAGATCCATCGTCGGGTCGTTCGGCAGCGGCGCGCCCGGCAGGTCGACCGAGAACGTGGCGCCGCCGCGGTCGTTGGTGCCGGCGACGATGTGGCCGGCGTGCTCACGCACGATCCAGGCGGCGATGGCGAGCCCCAGCCCGGCACCGGTACCGCTGCGGGCTGGGTCGGCCCGGTAGAAACGGTCGAAGATATGTTGCTCGGTGCCGGTCGGAATACCGACGCCGTCGTCGGCCACGGTCAGCTGCACGGTGCCACCGCGCTGGGTCACCGCCACCCAGATCCGACCACCGTCCACAGTGAACTTTGCTGCGTTGTCGAGCAGGATCCAGACGAGCTGGCGCAGCACGTCCTCGTCGCCGAGCACCGGCCGGGCCGGGGTGCCGGCGAACTGGAACTGCCGGTCGGCGTGCACACCGCTGGCCTGCCGGCACACCGCCTCGGCCACCACGGCCAGGTTCACCGGCTCGCGGCGCAGCTGCACCCCGCCATCGGCGCGGGCCAGGATGAGCAGGTTCTCGATCAGGCGGCTCAGCCGGACCGACTCGCCGGCGATGTCGCGCAACGCGGCCGCCCGGTCCTCCTCCCGCGCATCCGGGTGCTGCAGCAGGAACTCGGCATTGTTGCGGATCGTGGTCAGCGGCGTGCGCAGCTCGTGTGAGGCGTCCGCGGTGAACCGCTGCTGGGCCACGAGTGCGTTGGCCACCCGCGCGTACGCCTCCTGCAGCCGGTCCATCATGGCGTTGAAGCTCGTGGTGAGGCGGCCCACCGCGTCGCGGGTGGCCAGTGCCGGCAGCCGGCGGCCGAGGTCCTGCGAACGCCCCACCTCGTCGGCCATCGCCGCCATCTGCCGCAGCGGTCGCAACGCCCGCCCGGCCGCCACCCAGACCGCTATCGCCGCCGCCACGAACGTGACCAGGCCGGAGATGACGAAGAGCGCGAACAGCCCGGCCCGGTCCTGCTCGATCCGGCGGCTGGTCTGCGCGGCCGCCAGGTAGCCGCGCAGGCCCAGGTCGGCGCGGGCCCACGGGCGCACCTGCATGCGCAACGTCTCCCCCGGCGCACCGCCGGCCAACGGCACCGAGACGGCGGCCCGGCCGACCCGGTCCGCCTCGGCCCGGGCGGTAGCCGGCACGGCCGGCACCGCGCCGTTGACCGCGCCGGTGCTGGACAGCACGGCACCGTCGCCATCGAGCACGATCACGAAAACGTCCATACTGGAGCGTGGGTCGACCGGAGCCAACACCCGATCGGGCTGGAAGTCCGCAGGGGCGGCACCGGCCAGCCCGGCCACCGCCTCGTCGGCCCGGGCGGCGAGCTGCTTGTCCCGGTCGGCGCCGAGGCCCTGTGAGATCAGGGCGAACAGGCTCACCGAGAGGCAGCAGATCACCAGCGTCACGATGCCGACGCCGACCAGGGTCACCCGGGCCCGGATCGACATCACGCGGCCCGCAGCACGTAGCCCACGCCGCGCACGGTATGGATCAGTCGTGGCTCGCCCGCGGCCTCGAGCTTGGTCCGCAGGTAGCCCACGTAGACATCGACGACGTTGCTCGCGGTCTGAGTCGGCAGGCCCCACACCGCGTCGAGCAGCTGGGTGCGGCTGAGCACCTGCCGCGGATGGGTGAGGAAGTGGCGCAGCAGCTCGAACTCCTGCGCGGTCAGCTCCACCGCACGGCCGCCGCGGTGCACCTCATGGGCCGACGGGTCGAGCACGAGGTCGGCAAAGGTCAACCGGTCCCGGCCGGCATTGTCGGCTCCCGGCCGCCGCCGCAGCAGGGCCCGCACCCGGGCCAGCAGCTCCTCGTACGCGAACGGTTTGACCAGGTAGTCGTCGGCCCCCGCGTCCAGCCCTCGGACCCGGTCAGCGGTTGCGTCGCGCGCGGTCAGCATCAGCACCAGGGGCGTTACCGGCCCGCCCAACGCCGGGTCGCGCAGGCGCTCGCAGACGGCCAGTCCGTCCAGGCCGGGCAGCATCAGGTCGAGCACCACGAGATCGGGTACGCCCTGGCGGGCCTGCTCCAGCGCCGTCACCCCGTCGCGGGCCACGCTGACCCGGAACCCCTCGTACTCCAGCGCCCGGCGCAGGGCCGCGGTGATCGGCTCGTCGTCGTCGACAACGAGAATGTGCGTAGCTGCGGCGGCGGGCATCGCGGCCAGCGTAGTAGGTGGCTCAGGCCGAACCGGCGATCCGATACAGCTCGGGCTGCCCGTGATCGACCTGCAGCGTCGTGTGGGTCAGCACGTAGCGGTCGCGCAGCAGGTCCTCCAGCTGCAGTCGCAGGCCGTGGCAGTCGGCCGCGGCCCGCACGATGACGTGTGCGGACAGTGCCGGGGCACCCGAGGTGATCTCCCATACGTGCAGGTCGTGCACCTCCTCGACGCCGGGCACAGCCGCCATGTCCCGACCGATCTGGGCCGGGTCCAACCCGGCGGGGGCCGCCTCGAGCAGGATCCGGCCACTGTCGCGGACGAGGATCAGGCCGGCCCGCACCATCAGCGCGACCACCACGAGCGATGCGATCGCGTCGGCCCGCGTCCACCGGGTCAGCACGATGACCAGCCCGGCCAGCGCGGTCGCGATGAAGGCGAACAGGTCGGTGAGGATGTGCTGGTAGGCACCTTCGACGTTGAGGCTGCGCCGGTTGGCCCGGGCGATCAGCGCGGCCGCGGCCACGTTGACCACGATGCCGATCAGTGCCACGAGCAGCACCACCGAGCCGGTGACCGGCGGCGGCGCGCGCAGGCGGCGTACCGCCTCGTAGCCCAGCCACGATGCGAGCACGAGCAACGCGATGCCGTTGGCCTGCGCGGAGAGGATCTCGGCCCGGCGCAGGCCGTAGGTGTACCCTCCGCGGGGCGGGCGCTGCGCGAGCCGCATCGCCACCAGGGCCAGCCCGATCGAGGCCGCGTCGGTGAGCATGTGAGCGGCGTCCGAGAGCAGTGCCAGCGACCCGGCCACCACCCCGAACACCACCTCGACCACCATGAAGGCGACCACCAGGCCCAGCGCCCCCACCAGCCAGCTGCGGTCGGCGTCGGTGCCCGCCGACGGCCGGTGCAGCTCGCCGTAGTGCCCCCCCGGGGGGGGGGGGGACCCGGGGCCAGCGTGGGCCCGCCGCTTGGGGGGGGGGCGTGCACGGCGGGGG
>JBLNGJ010000078.1:0-2558 GCA_050264675.1 Micromonosporaceae bacterium | reverse complement strand
GATCGTGTACGTCGGCGGCATTGATCTCGTGCGGCGTGAACGCAACGCCCTGAACCAGTTGGTCTGGACGCGCATCAGTCGCGCGTACGACCCGCCGGCCGCCGCCTGGGTGACCCACGCGGATCAGCACGACATCGCGTTCGTGCCCGGCGACAGCACCAGGTTCTACGTCGCCACCGACGGGGGCGTCTTCCTCGGTCGGTACGTCGCGGGCGCCGTGCCGCCGGTGCAGTGGCAAAAGGTGAGCACCGGACTGGCCGCCGTCCAGTTCTACGATCTGGCAACCTCCCCGACCACGCCCTCGATGTTCGGCGGTGGCTGCCAGGACAACGGGACGCTGGTGACCACGAGCGGCCTGTCTTGGCGGCACGTCTACGGCGGGGACGGCAGTTATCTGGCGCTCCACTCGACCGATCCGTGGACGATCTGGGCGGTGCGCTGGGCGGGTGGCGCCATCGTTCAACGCAGCAAGGACGGCGGCGCGAGCTTCAAGGACGCGCAAGGAACCGCGCCGAACAGGATCACCGGCGGCGGGGGCGAGAGCCCGGTCGTCCTCCTCGCCATGGATCCTTCGAACCCCGCCACGCTGTTCGCCGGCACCGACCGGATCTGGCGGACCGTGAACGGAGATGCAGACCCGGAGGGGGCCGTCGCCTGGACCGATCGGACGGGGCAGCTCACGACCGTGAACGGGGATGTCGATACCGTGACCGAGATCACGATCGCGTCGCCGACCGTGAGCTACGTCGGCACGATGAGCGGGCGCCTTCTCGTGTCGAAGACCGGCGGCACGACCTTCTCGGACATCACACCCACCGCACCCGCGGTGGCCAACTGGCCCACCCGATGGCTGTCGGGTATCACGATCCGGCCCGGGGCCCCGTCGACGATCTTCGTGACGTTCTACGGCTTCAACGACTCGTCGGGTGCCTCCGATCACGTGTGGAAGGGCGTGTTCGACCCGAACGCCGGCCCGAACGGCACGTGGACCGCCCCGATGACGTCGATCTCGTCGGACCTTCCCAACGCCCCGGTGAGCGCGCTGGTCGTGGATCCGACGACGCCGACCACCCTCTACGTCGCGACCGATGTCGGCGTGTTCCGGTCGGTGAACGAGGGCGGCAGCTGGGAACCCTTCGACGAGGGCCTGCCCAACGTGCCGGTGATCGATCTCGCTGTCGATCCGGCCCGGGGGCTCCTGCGCGCGGCCACCCACGGTCGCAGCATGTTCCAGCGGCGCCTGGCGCCGACGTGCCCGGATGTGGACATCTATCTCTGCGACAACCTCCTCGATACCGGGGAAGTGCTGCCGTCGCCGTCCGGAGCCTGGGACCCCACGCGACCGAACGAGCGCGCCTACCACTGGCAGAGCGCCGACATCAAGGTTGACGCGCCGCCCTTCCAGACGGTCGACGCGCTCGTCGACGGCGTGGAGTTCGACAACCCGGTCCACCGCATGATCCCGTTCGGCCCCGGCTACCCGATCGAGACCGTGGCCGGGATCACCCACGAGAGCCCGATCCGCTCGGTCGTGAACCGCGTGTACGTGCAGGCGCACAACCGGGGCCCGAACGCGGCGAGTGCGGTCGACGTGCGGCTGCTCTGGGCCGACGCCGGTGCCGCCCTGCCTCCCCTGCCGGGAGACTTCTGGACGGGTTTCGCCGGCGACAGCTATGCCCAGACGGTCTGGCACCTGATCGGCAAGCAGCAGATCCCGACGCTCGCGCCCGGCGTGCCGCGGGTGCTGCGCTTCGACTGGACGCCACCGGCGACGACCTCGGACCACGTGTGCCTGCTGGCCCTCCTCGACAGTCCGGACGACTCGCTGCTGCCCGAGGCCCAGCTGGTCGTCGATCTGCTCACCCGGTCCAACAAGCGGGTCACGCACAGGAACGTCCATCCGGTGGACGTGGCGGCCATCATCGCCGATCGTCATGTCGCGTGGCCGTGGCTGCACTTCTACAACCCGTTCGCCACCGCGCGCCCATTCACGTTCCGGCTGGAGACGGGCGAGGGCGAAGACTGGTCCCTCGCCATGGTGCTTCCGCGGGTCGAGCTGGAGAAGACGGTCGACGAGTCCGTCTACGGCTTCCGCCGTCTCACGCTCGCGCGCGCTCAGCTCGAGGCCTGGCTCGTCGAGGCGCGGGCCTCGGCGACCCTCAGTGCGCCGCTCTCCCGGCTGCTGTCGCAGCTCGACGACCCTCTCGTGCTCCAGGTTGAGGCCGGTCGCCGGGTGGCGGATCTGCAGGGCGTCGTCGTCCAGCCCGACCGGCCGGTGCCGGCGGTCTTCGTCGCGACCCGGCCGCGGGCGGCGCGGGCGATGCGCCTGCGACTCGATGTCCTGCAGCTCGATCGTGACCGGCTCCTCGGTGGCAGCACGTTCTTCATCGGCCGCGACGGCGACGCACCGGATCCGGGAGCGTCTTGACACTCCGGGGCCGTCGCCGGTTAGACTTACGCCTCGATCCCGAGCGCGTTGATGCCGCGGGGGGAACGATGGCGAAGCGATTGCTCGTCACCGAAGCTGGGACGGGAGCCAGTGAATACCTGATCCGAAG
>JBLNGJ010000077.1:0-4513 GCA_050264675.1 Micromonosporaceae bacterium | reverse complement strand
GGCCAGGGTCACCCGGGCGGTGTCGGCCATCATCTGGTAGCCGGTGGGTGCCCAGGCGGGGTCGGCGTACTGGCCGACCGCCTGGTGCAGATAGCGCAGCGTCACGGTGACCAGGTTGATGTCATCCTCGCGGGGGAGCCCGGAGCAGACCAGCGCGGCGTAGTCGCGGGTGCGCAACTCGGCGTCGCGCATCTGGTCGTAGGCGGCGGTCCAGCACAGCGCCCGGGCCAGCGATGACTCCAGGCCCGAGATGTGCTCGACCACTGTCGCCAGTGAGCGGTCGTCGAGGCGCATCTTGGCGTAGGTCAGGTCGTCGTCGTTGAGCAGCAGCACATCCGCCGCCGGAACCCCGGACAAGGCCGGGATCGGGGTCAGCGGCCCCGAGACGTCCAGCTCCAGCCGGTCGCGGCGGACGAGCCGGCCTCCGGCCAGGTCGTAGAGGCCGACGCCGATGCGGTGGGTGCGCAGGGTGGGGTGGTCGGCCGGCGCCTCCTGGGCCACGCCGACCGCGGTGTAGCGGCCGTCGGGTCCGATCTCGACGGTCGGCCGCAACGTGTTGACCTGCGAGGTCTCCAGCCACTCGGTGGCGAAATCACGCAGCCGCCGGCCCGAGGCCTGCTCCAGCGCCGAGAGCAGGTCGTCGAAGGTGGCGTTGCCCCACGCGTGCGCGGCGAAGTAGCTGCGCAGGCCAGCCACGAACGCGTCGATCCCCACGTACGCGACCAGCTGCTTGATCACCGAGGCGCCTTTGGCGTAGGTGATGCCGTCGAAGTTCACCTCGACCGCGTCCACATCGGGAATCTCGCAGTAGACCGGGTGCGTCGAGGAGAGCTGGTCCTGGCGGTAGCCCCAGTTCTTGCGGAGGATCAGGAAGGTGGTCCAGGCGTCGCGGTAACGGGTCGCCTCGGTGTTGCACCAGTGCGATGCCCACTCGGCGAACGACTCGTTCAGCCACAGGTCATCCCACCAGCGCATCGTGACGAGGTCGCCGAACCACATGTGGGCCATCTCGTGCAGGATCGTGTTGGCCCGCTGCTCGTACTCGTAGTCGGTGACCTGCGAGCGGAACAGGTAGTACTGCTCGGCGTGGACCACCGCGCCGAAGTTCTCCATCGCGCCGGCGTTGAAGTCGGGCACCCACAGCTGGTCGTACTTGGGCAGCGGGTAGCGCAGGCCGAACTGCTCGTGGTAGAAGTCGAGGCCCTCCTGGGTGACCTGGAACAGGTCGGCGGCTTCCAGGTGCGCGGCCATGCTGGCCCGGCAGAACAGACCCAGATCGATGCCGTCGTGCATCGCGCGGACCTCGTGGTAGGGCCCGGCGCAGAGTGCGGTGACGTACGTGCTCATCCGCACCGACTGAGCAAAGTGGACCAGGATGCTGCCTTCGACGTCGCCCGGCTCGATCCGGTCGACCACGGCATTGGAGATGACCTTCCAGTGCGCCGGCACGGTCGCGTGCCAAGTGAAGAGCGCCTTGAGGTCGGGTTGGTCGAAGCAGGTGAACGCGCGCTGGGCGTCCGCGGTCTCGAACTGGCTGTAGAGGTAGACCTCCTTGTCGACCGGGTCGACGCTGCGGTGCATGCCCTGGCCGTCGGCGGAGTACGGAAAGTCGGCGTCGACCAGGAGTGCGTTCTGCGCGGCCAGATCCGGCAGCGGGAGGCCCTTCTCCGCGGACCAGCCCGAGGTGTCCAGCTCCACGCCGTTGAGCACGGCCCGGCGGATCCGGTCGGCCGCCACCTCGATGAACGTCGACGCACCGGGTTCCCGACAGGTGAACCGGACCTCGGTGATGCTGCGGAAGGTGTGATCGCCCGGTCCGCCGGTGCCGTCGGTCAGGTCAAGGCTGATGTCGTACTCCGTCACCGCCAGGAGGCGAGCCCGCTCGGCCGCCTCGGTCTGGGTGAGGTTGCGCACTCCGGCCACGACGTCCGTCTCCATCCGGTCGCTTGCTGGGTCTCTGGGCGCCACCGCTTCGACGGACACTGCCGGTTCGACGGAGACTGCCTGGTGATGGCAGGGTCGAGTCTGCCACGCAGCCCCGCGCCGTCGCGCCGGACCTACCCGTCACCGTGAACGCACTCGCGCCGGTGCGCTGGCCGGGGCAGTATGCGTAAGGAGTGTTGCGCGGCTGCGGTACTGCGCGGGAGGAGCGGTCTTGACCGACATAGATCTATGGGTGGACCCCGCCTGTCCGTGGGCCTGGATCACCTCCCGTTGGCTGCTTGAGGTGGAACGGCTACGTCCCGTCACAGTGCGCTTCCATGTCATGAGCCTGGCCGTGCTCAACGGTCGCGAACCCGACGACGGTCTGTGGGGACCGGTGCGCGTGCTCGTGCATGGGGTGCAGCGGTACGGACCGGGTGTGGTGCGTCCGCTCTACGGCGCCATGGGCACCCGCATCCACATCGGCCGGGAAGGGCACGGGCCGGAAATGATCAGTGCCGCGCTCGCCGATGTCGGGCTCGACCCGCGCCTGGCCGAGGCCGCCACCTCCGCCGGGTACGACGACGAGCTGCGGCGTAGCCACGACGCCGGCATGGCCCTGGTCGGCCAGGAGGTCGGCACCCCGGTGGTGCACATTCCCAACGCTGCCGGCCCGCCGATCGCGTTCTTCGGCCCGGTGGTCACCCCGATCCCGCGGGGCGAGGCGGCGGCGCGCCTGTGGGACGGCATCCTGCTGGTCACCGGCACCGACGGGTTCTTCGAGCTCAAGCGCACCCGAGACCGCAAACCCAGCTTCGACTGACCTTTCTCCGCCCGTCCTCCGCGGCTCCGGTCCTCCGCGCTCCGCTCGTCCTCCGCGATCTTGGATGATTCTGGGGCCTGGGTGCCCCAATTTCATCCAAGATCTCGGAGAAGTTGGTGGGTCTGCGCCGCGAGGGCTGTCGAGAACCCGACGGCGCTGCGCCACCCGATGCCCGGATGGGGCCACTAGCGTCCGTGACGACCGGCGTCCATACGACCGGATCGACCCGACGCGAGTCGCCGAGGCGAGGAGGTGGCGGTGGCGGTCTTCTCGGCCAGCGACGTCCTGCACCCCTACGACGAGTCGGCCAAGCGCCAGCTCGACTCGATGACCGGGCTGCAGGCGACCGTCCAGGCGTTCATGAAGATCTACAGCGAGCGCGAGGCGCACAACTTCCACCTCTCCGAGTGCCTGCGCCTGGGTCCGGGCCAGCTGCCCGAGATCTACCGGATGCTGCCACCGATCTGCGAGGCGTTCGGCATCGCCGAACCGGAGCTGTACCTGGCGCTCGGCGAGGTCAACGCGTACACCTTCGGGCACACCCGGACCTCGATCATCCTCTTCAGCGACCTGCTCGACGCGCTTCACGACGACGAGATCGAGGCGGTGATCGCGCACGAGGCGGGGCACATCCTCTGCCAGCACGTGCTCTACCACTCGATGGCGCAGTTCCTCGACGCGGCCCGGGAGATCGGCTCGTTCGCGCCGATCCCGGGCCTGTCCGCGCTGCTCACGCTCGCCTCGGTGCCGATGCAGAGCGCGTTGACGACGTGGTCGCACAAGAGCGAGCTCTCGGCCGACCGGGCCGCCGCCGCCTATCTTGGCAGCACCGACGCGATCACCCGGGTGATGTTCCGGTTCGCCGGCGTACGCCGTGACTCACGCTTCGCCCACTCGGTGGAGCTGTTCGCGAACCAGGCGCTGGAGTGGGAGGCGCTGCGGGAGTCGCGGTGGAACCGGATCCTGCAATGGATGCTGAGCAAGCAATCGACGCATCCGATGCTCGCGGTGCGGGTGCGCGAGATCCAGGCCTGGGGGGCCACACCGGGTTTCGCGAAGCTGGCCGAGCTCTCCGCCGCGATCCGCTCGGCGCCGCGCTGCCGGGCCTGTGGCCATCGAGTGGAGCCGACCTGGCGGCATTGCCAGTCCTGCGGCAGCGCCCAACCCGGCGTCGTACCGCCCGGCGTCGTACCGCCCGGCGTCGCGCTCACCGGCGTCGCGCCGCCGCCGGCTCCCGTGGCGATCCCGGGGCCGAGCGCACCAAGCGATGCCTTCCAGCAACCGGTCGTGGGGTGAGGTCATGGGCGTCTTCAAGAGCGAACGGCGATTCTGGACCCAGCTCACCGACCTGGCCCCGGTGGCCGAGCACGTGAGCGGGCACTTCCGCGGCCGCGGCTTCGAGGTGCTGGCTCAACCCACCGCCACCGGCGCCTGGGACATCGACATCACCCGGGCCGGCACCTTCCGCGCCATCTCCGGCATGCGCACCGCGATGAAGGTACGCCTGGAGCCCGAGTCGGGCGCGGTGCTGGCCCGGGCCGGCATCGGCATCCTCGGCCAGCAGGCACTGCCGACAGTGGTCTCGATGGTCGTGTTCTGGCCGATCCTGGTGACCCAGATCTGGGGCGCGGTGCAGGCGTCCAAATTGGACGATGAGGCGCTGAGCGCGGTGGAGGGTGGCATTGCCCTGGTCGAGGGTGGCGGAGTGGCGGCCGCGGCCGGGCCGGCGGTGCCGATCCAGGCCGCGGGTGGTTTCTGTGGCCAGTG
>JBLNGJ010000076.1:0-6345 GCA_050264675.1 Micromonosporaceae bacterium | reverse complement strand
GCCGGTGCCAGCACGGCCAGGCGGCGCAGCAGATGCCCCTGGCCGGCACCGACATCGACCACATCGAGCGGGTCGGGCCGGCCCAGGGCCTCGTCGACCGCGACCAGGAACCGAAGCAGCGCGGTCGCGAAGAGCGGGCTGGCGTGCGCACTGGTACGGAAGTGGCCCACCGATCCGGGTCGCTCGGGCCGGGTGAAGAACCCGTCCGGGTCGTAGAGCGCCCGCTGCATCGCGGCCCGCCACGGCACGCCCACCGCCGTCGCCTCCCACTCGTCGTGCCGGCGTGGCGCATGGTCGCCGAGCCTCGGGGTGAAACATCCCACACTGTGCTTACGGTTGGCACCTGGCGGTCACATACTGGCAAACGACCGGTACCCCGCCTAGAGGACTGGATCACTGTATGAGCGCATCTGTGCGCCATCCGGCCGCCGGCCGCCTCCGGATCGGCATCGTCGGCGCCGGTCGGGTCGGTGCCGTCCTGGGCGCCGCTCTGCTGCGTGCCGGGCACCGGGTGGTGGCCGTCTCCCGTGGGTCCGTGACCAGCCAGGACCGGGTGCGGCGGCTGATCCCGTCGGCTCGTCTCCGCCCGGTCGAGCGGGTGCCCCAGGGTATGGATCTCGTGCTCCTGGCGGTCCCCGACGACGTGCTGCCCGGCCTCGTCACCGGGCTCGCGGCCGCCGGTGCGGTCGCACCTGGGCAGGTGGTCGCGCACACGTCCGGGGCGCACGGGATCGAGGTTCTCCAGCCGCTGACCGATCAGGGTGCCCATCCGTTGGCGTTGCACCCGGCCATGACCTTCACCGGCCACGCGGACGATCTCGAGCGCCTGGCCGAGGGCATCTCATTCGGGGTGACCGCGCTGGCGCCGCTGCGCCCGTTCGTGACCCGGCTCGTGGCCGACCTCGGCGGTGTCCCGGAGTGGGTTGACGAGGCCGACCGGCCGCTCTATCACGCGGCCCTGGCGCACGGGGCCAACCACCTGGTCACGTTGGTGAACGAGGCGCTGGACCGGCTGCGTGACGCCGGGGTGGCTCGGCCGGAGCAGGTGCTCGCGCCGCTGCTGCGGGCTGCCCTGGAGAACACGCTGCGCCACGGCGACCAGGCCCTGACCGGCCCGGTCTCGCGCGGCGACGCCGGCACGGTCGCCAAGCACCTGGCCCAGCTGCGCCGCACCGCGCCCGACGCCGTGCCGGCCTATCTCGCGCTGGCCCGGCGTACCGCCGACCGGGCCATCGCCTCCGGTCAGCTTCGGGTCGGCGACGCCGGGCCGCTGCTCGGGGTGCTCGCCGCCGAGCCGGCACCGGCCAGCCGCACCAGCCGCCGGCGAGAGGTGACCTCGTGACGGTGCCGTCGACGGTCACCCCTCAGGGGGCCGCGGCGCTGCTGAGGCATGATCGTGTGGGCTTAGGGGTCGCCTGGGCGCCTGAAAGTCACACGATCACCACTTTCGTCTGTGCGCCGGTTCTCGGCACTGTGCTGGTGCGACGGCTGCACGTGATCGCGTGATGTTCTCCGTGCCCTGAGCCGGAAAACTCCACGTGGTCATCACCTGCGCTCCGGCCGTGCATCCGCGTGCGCGGCACCCGATGGTGAGCGGTGCGCCGTGATGCCGTTGACTGGACTCATGGTGGCGCCCCTGCCGCAGCTGCCGCCTCGGCTCGCTGCGCCCGAACCCGGATGGGCGGAGACGACCGACGTGGTCGTCGTCGGATCCGGCGTGGCCGGCCTGACCTGTGCGCTGCACCTGCGCGAGGCCGGCCTGCACGTCACCGTGGTGACGAAGGTCAACATCGACGACGGCTCGACCCGATGGGCCCAGGGTGGCATCGCGGCCGCCCTGGACCCGTTCGACAGCCCGCAGGCACACGCGCGGGACACGCTGCTGGCCGGGGTGGGGCTGTGCGACGCCGCCGCGGTCGACGTCCTCGTGACCGAGGGGCCGGCCCGGGTCCGGGAGCTGGTCCGCTGGGGCACCCGCTTCGACCGCAACTCCGATGGTTCACTCATGCTCAGCCGGGAGGGCGGGCATCGGGCCGACCGGATCGTGCATGCCGGCGGCGACGCGACCGGCGCCGAGGTCCAGCGGGCCCTCCACGCGGCTGTGCGCCGCGATCCGTGGATCCGGCTGGTCGAGCACGCGCTCGCGCTCGACCTGCTGACCGGAGCCGACGGGCAGGCGTGCGGGGTGACGTTGCACGTGGTCGACGAGGGCACCGAGGACGGTGTGGGCGCGGTGCTGGCCCGGGCCGTTGTGCTCGCCACCGGCGGCATGGGCCAGATCTACGCGTCCACGACCAACCCGTTGGTGTCCACTGGGGACGGCGTCGCCCTGGCGCTGCGGGCCGGGGTCGCGGTCACCGACCTGGAGTTCGTCCAGTTCCACCCGACCGCGCTCTACCTCGGTGGTGCGGGGCGCCAATCGGACCAGCAGCCGCTGGTCTCCGAGGCGTTGCGGGGCGCGGGCGCACATCTGGTGGACGCCGACGGCAAACGGTTCATGGTCGGGGTGCACGAGCTGGCCGAGCTGGCGCCGCGCGACGTGGTCGCCAAGAGCATCCACCGGGTACTGGCGGCCTCCGGTGGCGATCATGTCTATCTCGATGCCCGGCACGTACCGGAACTGGTCGAGCGCTTCCCGACCATCACCACCTTCGCCCGCGCGGCCGGTGTCGACCCGACGTCCCAGCTGATACCGGTCGCGCCGGCGGCCCACTACGCCAGCGGCGGCGTGCGCACCGACCGGCGCGGCGCCACGTCGATCCGCGGGCTCTATGCCTGCGGTGAGGTCGCCTGCACCGGTGTGCACGGCGCCAACCGGCTCGCGTCCAACTCCCTGCTCGAGGGTCTGGTCTTCGCCCGGCGCATCGCCGCCGAGCTCGCCAGGGACCTGCCGGCCCAGGCCGAACCGGTCGGTGTCGACCGGGCGGGCTGGGCGTCGGCGGCGGCGGTGCGCGAACCGCTGCAGCGGGCCATGACCGCCGGTGCCGGCGTGCTTCGCGACGCCGCCTCGCTCGCCCGTAGCGCCGACACCCTGGCCGAGCTGGCGCTCGCTCGACAGTCGCCGGGCACCGCCGCCTGGGAGGCGACCAACCTGGTCACGGTGGGCACCGCGCTGCTCGCCGCGGCCATGCGCCGGGAGGAGACCCGGGGTTGCCACTGGCGCGAGGACTTCCCGCTGCCGCGCGACGAGTGGTTGGGCCATCTGGTCTGGGGCATCGATCCGGCCGGCGCGCTCGCCGGTGAATGGGATCCACTCGTGACTGGAGCCGGGGGCAAGCCGTGAACGTCCTGAGACAATCTACTGTGGAGGCACTTGCCGGGCTCGATCCGGACGCGGTCACCCGGATCGTCACCACCGCCCTCGACGAGGACCTCGGTGGCCCGGCCGGCGTGGACGTCACGTCGGTGGCGACCATCCCGGCCGACCAGATCGACACGGCCGACCTGGTGGCGCGATCGGATGGTGTCGTGGCCGGTCTGGCCGTCACCGCGGCGGTATTCGACCTGGCCGCCCATCGCGGCGGTACGGGTACGGTGAGCTTCGTCCACCGGGTCGGCGACGGCGAACAGGTGGCCCGAGGCGACCTCCTGGCGACGGTGACCGGGCCGACCCGGACCCTGCTCACCGCCGAGCGCACCGCGCTGAACCTGCTCTGCCGGATGTCGGGCGTGGCCACGCATACCCGGCAATGGGTCGATGCCCTCGCCGGCACCGGCACGGCGGTGCTCGACACCCGCAAGACCACTCCCGGTCTGCGCCTGCTGGAGAAGTACGCGGTGCGGGCCGGTGGTGGGCAGAACAAACGGATGGGCCTCTACGACGTGGCGATGATCAAAGATAACCACAAGCTCGCCGCCGGGGGGATCGGTCCGGCCTACGAGCGGGTGCGCGCGGCCTTTCCCGACATCACCATCCAGGTCGAGGTCACCACGCTGGCCGAGGCCCGCGCCGCGGTGCAGGCCGGCGCCACATTCCTGCTCTGCGACAACATGTCGGCCCGGGCGCTTCGCGATGTGGTCGACGCGGTGGGCGGCCGGGCCACCCTGGAGGCGACCGGTGGCCTGACCCTGGACCAGGCGGCCGACTACGCCGCCTCCGGGGTGGACTATCTCTCCGTCGGCGCGTTGACGCATTCCTCGCCGATCCTCGACATCGCGTTGGACCTGAGGACCTGCGGATAGGAGCAAATTCGTGCTGCTCTGCATCGACATCGGAAACACGAACACGGTGCTGGCCACGTTCGCGGGCGACGCCATCGTGCACAGCTGGCGGGTCAAGACCGATGCCCGCTCGACCGCCGACGAGCTGGGGCTGATGTTTCGCGGCCTGCTCGACACCGACGCGATCGCGGTGACCGGCATCGTCGCCTGCTCCACCGTGCCGGCGTCGCTGCGCTCATTGCGGGCAATGCTCGAGCGCTACTACCCGGCGGTGCCGCACCTGATCGTCGAACCGGGCGTACGCACCGGGGTGCCGCTCGCCATTGACAACCCCAAGGAGGTGGGCGCCGACCGGGTGGTGAACACGCTGGCGGCCTACACGCTCTACGGTGGACCGTCCATTGTGGTCGACTTCGGCACGACCACCAACTTCGACGTCGTCAGCGAAAGGGGCGAGTTTCTGGGGGGCGCGTTCGCGCCCGGCATCGAGATCTCGTTCGACGCGCTCGCCGCGCGGGCCGCGCAGCTGCGGCGGGTTGAGCCTAGCCGGCCCCGCGGGGTCATCGGTAAGAACACGGTGGAGTGCCTGCAATCGGGGATGTACTTCGGCTTTGCCGGCCAGGTCGACCGGATCGTCGAACTGATGGCCGCCGAGCTCGGTCCACTTCGGGCGGTCGTGGCCACCGGTGGGCTCGCGCCACTGGTGCTCGACGAGTGCCACACGGTCACCCACCACGAACCGATGATCACGCTGATCGGCTTGCGGATGGTGTTCGAGAAGAACGCCTGACGTCGGGTTATCCACAGGTCTGGCGGGACCGCTTTCCCAGCCATCAGGCCGTGGCTATGGTCGGTCGCGTGCAGGCGGAGTGGCGAGCGCAGATCGAGACGATGCTCGATGACTACCGGCGGCTGCGGGACGGGCTGGCCGGGCTGGGCGCGGCGCTGGCCGACCTGACCGAGACGGCCCGCTCGGCCGATGGAACCGTCACGGTCACCGTCGACCGGTCCGGCCGACTGATCTGTCTCGACCTTCACCCGGCCTACCGGCCTGACCAGAACGCCGACGAGCTGGCCGCCCGCATCGTCGCCACGGCCGGTGTCGCCGCGCAGCAGGTGACCACCCGGGCGCGCACGCTCATCGGTGAGACGCTGCCACCGCGGTATGTGGGGGTGCTCGCCGGCGACAACGGCATCTCCGACCTGTTGCCCGGCGATCCCGATCCGACCCAGCCGGTGATGCCGCGATGACGGCGATGCGGGTCGACGCAGCCGGGCTCCGGGCCGCCGAGCCGGCGGTGGCAGACGTGGCCGCACGCCTGCGGGAGGTGCTACGCGCACTGGAGGCATCCCTCGACGCTGAGGGCAGCTGCTGGGGCCACGACCACATCGGCCGGGCCTTCGCCGATTCGTACCTGCCGGCGGCTACTCAGGCCCGACAGGCCGGTGCCTTGCTGCCTGACGGCGTGGAGGCGATCGGGTCGGCGATCGAGACGGTGGCCGGCAACGCTGACGCGGTCGAGGCCCGGACCCAGGCGCGGCTGCGCTGAGGACGGTCGTGATGTTCCTTGCGCAGCGTTTCGACGCGCTCGATGACTGCGGCCGAGCCTATGTCTCACCCGAGCGCCCACGCCTGGTCGACCCGGAGCTGCGGGCGCGGGTGGCCGGCTACCTCGGTGCCGCCGAGCCGGTCAGTGCCGCCGAGCCGGTCAGTGCCACCGAGCCGGTCGGCGACCCCGGGTCACTCGGCGACGCTGGATCACCCGGCCGGATCGGAGTTCACCGCACCGACGGGGTCTGGGTGTGGCCGGAGACGCTCGCGGCCGATGCCCGGCGCGGCGTCGGGCCGCCGGTGCCGCTGCTGGAGCACCTGCGCTCGCATGAGTTCCTGCTGCCCGGGCCACTCCAACCGGCGATTCTCGAGCAGGCGGCCGAGACCGCGCTCGGCCCGGTCACCTTGGGTCCGCCGCCACTGCCGGCGACATACCTGGCGGTGCGTCCGGCGGGGCATGCGACGGTCACCCGGGTGCTGCGGCGAGTGGTCGGCGGCGACGGCCGGCCGATCGACGAGGTGAGCACGGCCGAGCTCGGCTGGCGTGGGGGCGACGCCCCCCCCCCGGGGCGCACCCGCACCGAGATCAAGGCCAACCGGGCCCCCCAGCTGCGTGACGAGCACTGCGCGCG
>JBLNGJ010000075.1:0-3629 GCA_050264675.1 Micromonosporaceae bacterium | reverse complement strand
GGACGGGCGCCAATAGACTACCGGCCCGGCGACCAGGCGGAACGACCCCGTGCCGACACGTCGGAATTGTCTAGCCACCTCGGACCTCTCCGGGCCGGTCCGGCAGGCGCTCGGACGCCTGCCCCGGACGCCCCGGACGCCCGCGCCACTCGCCCGCGCCGCCCGCCCGAGGACAACTTCCCGAAATCAGCCCGCCCGGTTCGCCGCGTAGGGGCAAGGTCAAGAAAAGTGCCCGTCGACGACGCGCGCAGGACGGCGAGCAGCGCACACACGGCGAGCCACCCCGTGTCAGGCCGGCCCGGCGGCGCTCGACTGTGGACTGTCGAACCCGGCCGGGCAGTGCCGCCGCGGCCGTCCGATAGACTCGATCGCAGGCCAGACCAGCATCGACGCCGTCGATGAGCACGCCGTCGAGGGGCACAGCAAGGGGGAAGCCATGGCCGCCATTTCCCGCGAAGAGGTTGCCCACCTCGCGCATCTGGCGCGACTCGCGGTGACCGACGAGGAACTCGACCGCTTCGCCGGCCAACTCGATGTCATCCTGCAGGCGGTGGCCCGGGTCAGTGAGGTCGCGGCCGACGACATTCCCCCCACGTCGCACACGGTGCCGCTGACCAACGTCCTCCGCGAAGACGTGGTGCGGCCCGGGCTGGAGCGGTCCGCGGCGCTGGCCGGCGCGCCCGACGTGGCCGAGGAGCGCTTCCGCGTGCCGCGCATCCTGGACGAGGAGGTCTGACGTGGCTGAGCCCACCCGGGATCACGTTCAGGACCACACCCGGCGTACCGCCGCCGAGCTGGGCCGGATGATCGCCGCCGGCGAGGTCACCGCGGTCGAGGTGACCCAGGCACACCTGGACCGCATCGCCGCGGTCGACGAGCGCGTGCACGCGTTCCTGCACGTCGACACCGACGGCGCACTGGCCACCGCCGCCCGGATCGACCAGGCGTTGGCCCGCGGTGAGCGGCTCGGCCCGTTGGCCGGAGTGCCGGTGGCGGTCAAGGACGTCATGGCCACCAACGGCCTGCCCACCACGGCCGGCTCGCGGATCCTGGAGGGCTGGGTCCCGCCGTACGACGCCACGATCGTGGCCAAGATACGCGCGGCCGGGCTGGTGATCCTCGGCAAGACCAACATGGATGAGTTCGCGATGGGCTCCTCGACCGAGTATTCGGGGTACGGCCCGTCGCGCAACCCGTGGGACCTCGGCCGCATCCCCGGCGGCTCGGGCGGTGGCTCGTCGGCGGCGATCGCCGGGTATGAGGCGCCGCTCGCGACCGGCACGGACACCGGCGGCTCGATCCGCCAGCCGGGCGCGGTCACCGGGACGGTCGGTTCGAAGCCGACCTACGGCGGCACGTCCCGCTACGGGCTAATGGCTTTTTCGTCCTCTTTGGACACGCCCGGCCCGTGTGCCGGTTGGGTCGAGGACGCGGCCCTGTTGCCCGCCGTCATCGCCGGCCACGACCCCCACGACTCCACGTCGATCCCGGCCGATGTGCCGCCGGTGGTGTCGGCCGCGCAGATCGGCGCCACCGGTGACCTGACCGGAGTTCGCCTCGGCCTGGTCAAGGAGCTCGGCGGTGAGGGGGCCGAGCCGGGCGTGATGGCCGCCTTCCGCGACGGCCTCGAAGCCCTGGCCAAGCTGGGCGCCGAGATCATCGAGATCTCCTGCCCGCACTTCGTCTACGCGCTGCCGGCCTACTATCTGATCGCGCCGAGTGAGTGCTCGTCCAACCTGGCCCGCTTCGACGGCGTCCGGTACGGACTTCGTCGCGGCGATGACGGGCAGCGCACGCTCGAGGAGGTCATGTCGCTGACTCGCGAGGCCGGGTTCGGTCCGGAGGTCAAGCGCCGCATCATCCTCGGCACGTTCGCACTCTCGTCCGGCTATTACGACGCCTACTACGGGCAGGCGCAGAAGGTACGCACGCTGATCACCCGGGACTTCGAGGCGGCGTTCGCCCAGGCCGACGTGCTGGTCTCGCCGACCACGCCGTTCATCGCCTTCCCGTTCGGGGCGCGCACCGCCGATCCGTACCAGATGTACCTCGCCGACCTGTACACGATCCCGTCCAACCTCTACGGCGGGCCGGCCATCTCCGTCCCCTGTGGACTGTCGGAGGGCATGCCGGTCGGCTTCCACGTGATGGCCCCGGTGATGCAGGACGACCGGATGTACCGGGTCGGCGCCGCGCTGGAGTCGGCCATCGGCCGGCTGACCCCGCCGGAGCTCTAGGCAAGGAGGGGCACCGTACTAACGTTGTCGGTATAGGAGGGTGCCCCTACTTCCCAGTAGTCACAAGATGGGCGCCGGCCGGTAGTCGGCAGCGGCCGGATGCAGCTCCACCACGGCGGAGACCCGATCAACGACCGCGCGCACCTGAGCGCCAGCGGCACCGGTGAACGCAGACGGGTCGGCGAGTTCCGCTTCGATCTCCGCCCGCCCCAGCCGCAGCCGCGGGTCGCTGGCGAGCCGGTCGATGAGATCGTTCTCGGCGGCGCCCTTCTCCCGCATCGCCCGGGCGACCGCGACGGCGTGCTCGGCGATGACCTCGTGGGCCGTCTCCCGCCCGACACCGTGGCGCACCGCGGCGAGCAGCATCCGGGTGGTGGCGAGGAAGGGCAGGTAGCGCTCGAACTCCCGCTGCACCACCGCCGGGTAGGCAGCAAACTCGTCGAGCACGGTGAGCAGGGTCTGGAAGAGCCCGTCGACGGCGAAGAACGCATCCGGCAGCGCGACCCGGCGTACCACGGAGCAGGAGACGTCGCCCTCGTTCCACTCATCGCCCATCAGCTCGCCGACCATGGCCAGGTAGCCGCGCACCACCACCGCCAGGCCATTGATGCGCTCGCACGATCGGGTGTTCATCTTGTGCGGCATCGCCGACGAGCCGACCTGGCCGGCGTGGAAGCCCTCGCTCGCCAGTTCCTGACCGGCCATGAGCCGGATCGTCTTGGCCAACGAGCCGGGCGCGGCGACCGACTGGGCCAACGCCGAGACCACATCGAAGTCGAGCGAGCGCGGGTAGACCTGGCCGACGCTGGTCAACGGTGGGTCGGCGAACCCCAGATGGCGGGCGACCGCCGCTTCGAGCCGGACCAGCTTGTCGGCATCGCCGAGCAGCGCCAGCTGGTCGGCCGAGGTGCCGACCGGGCCTTTGATGCCGCGCAGGCGGTAGCGGGCGATCAGCTCGCTGACGCGGTCGTACGCGATGAGCAGCTCTTCGGCCGCGCTCGCGAACCGCTTGCCCAGCGTGGTCGCCTGAGCCGGCACGTTATGCGTACGCCCGACCATGACCAGATCGGCGTACTCCAGCGCCCGCTGGGCCAGCAGGGCCAGCGCGGCCACCATCCGCTCGCGCACCAGCAGCAGCGACGCGCGGACCTGCATTTGCTCCACGTTCTCGGTCAGGTCGCGCGAGGTCATTCCCTTGTGGATATGTTCGTGCCCGGCCAGCTGGCAGAACTCGTCGATGTGAGCCTTGACGTCGTGCAGCGTCCGGCGCTCCCGCTTCGCGATCATGGCTAGGTCGACCTGGTCGATCACACCTTCGTACGCTTCGACCACGCCGTCGGGCACGAGGACACCCAGGTCGCGCTGGGCCTTGAGCACCGCCACCCAGAGCCG
>JBLNGJ010000074.1:0-4225 GCA_050264675.1 Micromonosporaceae bacterium | reverse complement strand
AGCCAGGAGGTGGCCGAGCTACAGGAGACGGCCACGCGCCTGGGGTCGGCGGCCTGGGCCGCACCGCCGCCGTCGCTGCGCGGCTCGGTGCTGACCGAGATCAGCCGGACGCGGCAGGTCGCCCGAGGCCCGCTCGCCGGGCTCGGCGAGGGCACCGTGCGCCGCTGGCGTCAGTTCGCCGCCGCCGCGGTCGCCGCCGGTGTGTTCGCCCTGGGCGGCGTGGGCGTGACCTGGGCGGTGCAGGAACACCGCCTGCAACAGGCCGAAGAGCGGACCCAGGCGCTGGCCGACCGGCAGGCCAGGGTGGACGCGGTGCTCGCCGCGCCCGATGTGCGGTTCAATACGGTCGACGTTCGCGGCGGCGGCCGGATGACGGTGGCCGTGGCGCCCAGCCTGCACCGGGGCGTGGCCCTCATGTCGGACCTGCCGGCGCCGGCCGAGGGCCAGCTCTACCAGCTCTGGGCGCTCGGCGGCGGCACCACCACCTCGGCCGGGGTGATGGCCGAAGGCCAGCGCTCCGGCGTCGCCCTGCTCGGTGACCTCACCGGTGTCCAGGTGTTGGCGGTGACCATGGAGCCCGCGCCCAGCGGCTCACCGGCCCCCACCACCGACGTGCTCGCGGGGGTCGGACTCACCTGACCCATCGCGGCCCGAACCGGTCACGCCCCAGACCGGTCGGGTCGCCGGCCATCCAGTCGCGCCGTGGCCCCGAACCCCTGCTGAGCCGCCGGCACCGGCGGCACTCCACAGCAGGAGGTCCACAATGGCCACTCAGAACCTCGCCGGCGTCCGTACCGGCCGGCTCAACACGCTCGTCTCGGGTGTGATCGGCGCCGTCTTCGTCGTCGTCGGCCTGCTCGGCTTCACCGTCTCCGGCGGCCACGACCTCGCCGGGCACACCGGCGGCCAATTGCTCGGTCTCTTCGAGGTCAACACACTGCACAACGTGGTGCACCTGGCCGTCGGCGCGGTGATGGTCGCGGTGGCGATCGCCGGCAGCCGGGCCGCCCGTACGGCCAACGTCGTCATCGGCGCCGTGTACCTGGCGCTGGGCGTGCTGGGTCTGTTCATCACCGGCGGCAACCCGCTCAATGTCATCGCGCTCAACGGCGCCGACAACGGCCTGCACCTGGTGATCGGGGCCGCGCTGCTCGGCATCGGCCTGGGCGCCGACCGGGACTAGCGACCATCACGTGGGAGCCGGCGTGGCCCACCACGTACCCTCGACGGTGTGACGAAGCGGCGTGCGATCGAGGAGCTCCTGCACCAGGGGGCGGACGGTGGACGGATCTCGCCGGAGGAGGCCCTGCTCCTCTACACCGACGCCCCGCTGCACGCCCTGGGTGAAGCGGCCGACGCGGTACGCCGCCGGCGCTACCCGGACGGCATCGTCACCTACCTCATCGACCGCAACATCAACTACACCAACGTCTGCGTCACCGCGTGCAAGTTCTGCGCCTTCTACCGGGCGCCCAAGCACGAAGAAGGGTGGTCGCACCCGACCCAAGAGATCCTGCGTCGCTGCGGCGAGGCGGTCGAGCTCGGCGCCACCCAGGTGATGCTCCAGGGTGGACACCATCCCGACTATGGCGTGCCGTACTACGAGGAGCTCTTCGCGGCGGTCAAGTCCGCGTACCCCCAGCTGGTCATCCACTCGATCGGGCCGAGCGAGATCCTGCACATGGCGCGGGTCTCGGAGGTCTCGGTCGAGGAGGCGCTGACCCGCATCCGGGCGGCTGGACTGGATTCGATCGCCGGGGCCGGCGCGGAGATGCTGCCCGATCGGCCGCGGCGGGCCATCGCGCCGTTGAAGGAATCGGGGCAGCGCTGGCTCGACGTGATGGAGGTCGCGCATCGGCTCGGCATCGAGTCCACCGCCACGATGATGATGGGTACGGGGGAGAGTAACGCCGAACGCATCGAGCACCTGCGGATGATCCGGGACGTGCAGGACCGCACCGGCGGCTTCCGCGCCTTCATCCCGTGGACCTACCAGCCCGAGAACAACCACCTGCGCGGGCGCACCCAGGCCACGTCACTGGAGTACCTGCGGCTGATCGCGGTGGCCCGGCTCTTCTTCGACAACGTCGCGCACCTGCAGTCCTCCTGGCTGACCACCGGAAAGGACGTGGGCCAGCTCTCGCTGCACATGGGCGTGGACGACCTCGGGTCGATCATGCTTGAGGAGAACGTCATCTCCTCGGCCGGCGCCCGCCACCGCTCCAACCTGCAGGAACTGATCTGGCTCATCCGCTCGGCCGGGCGGATCCCGGCCCAGCGCGACACCCTCTACCGCCACCTGCGGGTGCACCGCACGCCGGCCGATGACCCGACCGACGACCGGGTCACGTCGCATTTCTCGTCCATCGCCCTGCCCGGTGGCGGAGCGCGGACGCTGCCGCTGGTGCCGGCCCACCAGTCGTGAGCCGCGCCTGGCTGGACAAGCGGCCCGATGAGATCGCCGCGATGTTCGACGGTGTCGCGACGCGCTACGACCGCACCAACACCGTGCTCTCCTTCGGCCGTGACCGGTCCTGGCGGCGGGCCACCCGGCGCGCCCTCGACCTGCGCCCCGGTCAGCGCTGCCTCGACCTTGCCGCCGGCACCGGGGTCTCCACTGAGGAGCTCGGGCGCTCGGGCGCCTACGTGATCGGCGCCGACCTGTCTCTGGGCATGCTGCGGGCCGGCCGGCGGGCCCGGCCGGCGGTGGCCCTGCTCGCCGGCGACGCGCTCGCGCTGCCCTTCCCCGATGGCTGCTTCGATGCGGTGACCATCTCGTTCGGTTTGCGCAACGTGGTCGACCCGGCCGGCGCCCTGGGCGAGCTGCTGCGGGTCACCCGGCCCGGCGGGCGGCTGGTGGTGTGCGAGTTCAGCCATCCGACCAACCGGGCGTTGCGCACCGCGTACCTCGGCTATCTCATGCGGGCCCTACCGGCGGTGGCCCGGCGGGTCTCGGCCAACCCGGACGCCTACGTCTACCTCGCCGAGTCGATCCGGGCCTGGCCCAACCAGTCGGGCCTCGCCGAGCTGCTCACCGCCGCGGGTTGGCGCGAGGTGACCCACCGCGATCTCACCGGTGGCATCGTGGCGCTGCACCGCGCCACCCGCCCCTAGCGGGCGTTCAGCGCCGTCTGTGGACAACCCGCGCGTGATCATCGCCCGCCTCGGCACGCTCGGTGAACATGACGGCCAACGAGGAACTGCGGCGGATCAGCCGCCGGCAGGCGGGCTTGTTCACCCGGAGCCAGGCGAGCCAATGCGGCTTCTCCCCGTACCAGATCCGTCGGCGCATTTCGCAAGGCGCCTGGCAGGTTGTGATCTCGCCGGTGCTCGGCGTGGCCGAGCTCCGTATCACGCTGGCGGTACGTGACCGGGCGGCCCAACTCGCCGTGCCGGGCTCGGTACTCGGTGGACCTTCGGCCGCGCGTTGGTGGGGTATGGCCGTGCCGGATCTCGGCACTCACCTCTTCGTCGGCGCACATTACGGTCGCCCGCTCACCGGAGTGCGGTTGCTGCGCGACCCGCTGCGCCCCTTCGATGTTCAGGTCATGGACGGCGTGTCCCTCACCTCGCGGGCCCGATCCGTCTTTGACTGCCTGCGCCTGCTTCCCCCCGAAGCGGCGCTGGTGCTGCTCGACCGGGCTCTTCAGCAGGGGTGGATCACCCGCAACGAGTTAACCGGCAGGGTAGGGGTGCACGCCGGTCGCCTAGGCGCGCCGCGCCTGGTCGGCCTCGTTCGGAAGGCGAGCTTGGGTGGTTACTCCGCGGCCGAACGCCTAGCGGTGGGAATCCTGCGTCGGGCCGGTCTCACCGGCTGGGTGACCAACCACGCCATCCAGGACGAGGCCGGGCTGGTCGGCGTCGGTGACGTGGTCTTCGTCCGTGCCCGACTGGTGCTTGAGATCGATGGCTGGGCCTACCACGTGACCCCGGAAAGCTTTCAGCGCGACCGGACGCGACAGAACCGACTCGTCGCGGCAGGCTGGACGGTACTGCGCTTCACGTGGCGCGACCTCACCGAGCGGCCCGACCAAGTGATCGACACGATTCGCAGTGTCCTGAGCACTTTGGGCGCCTGAGTTGAGAGTCCGGCCTTCCGGTCGAGTGCAACGGTGGACTCGGCAGACGTAGATCACGATTCTCCGTACGGATGCGAAGTCGCACTTCACATTCCAAAGGACCACCGCGATCTTGTCGTGGCGGAGAGGGGCCGGAGAACGCGGGC
>JBLNGJ010000073.1:0-5215 GCA_050264675.1 Micromonosporaceae bacterium | reverse complement strand
GGAGCGCTCCATCAGGTCGATGAACTTGTCGCCGGCGACCTCCTCGCTGAACCGGGTGCAGCGCTGGCAGAGCACGCAGCGCTCCCGGTCGAGCAGCACCTGGCTGGAGATATTGATCGGCTTGACGTACTCGCGTTTTGGCTCGAGGAACCGCGTGTCCGGCCGGCCGCTGGACATCGCTTGGTTCTGCAGTGGACACTCGCCGCCCTTGTCGCACGTGGGGCAGTCGAGCGGATGGTTGATGAGCAGCAGCTCCATGATGCCGGCCTGAGCCTTCTGGGCCACCGGTGAGGTCAGCTGGGTTCGCACCACCATGCCGTCGGCCACGGTCTGGGTGCACGAGGTGATGGGCTTGCGCTGCCCCTCCACCTCGACCAGGCATTGCCGGCAGGCCCCGGCCGGCTCGAGCAGCGGATGATCGCAGAACCGGGGGATCTCGATGCCGAGCTGCTCGGCGACCCGGATCAGCAACGCGCCCTTCGGCGCGGTGACCTCGATGCCGTCGATCGTCAACGTGACGGTGTCGGCCGTCTTGACCACGTCCGAGGTCATTGGTGGGCCCCCACGAGCTCACGGGCGGACAGCTTCGGCGCGACCCGTCCGTCGATGTAGTCCAGGTAGTCGTCCCGGAAGAACTTCAGCGAGGAGATGACCGGGCTGGTCGCGCCGTCGCCGAGGCCGCAGAAGGAGCGGCCGAGGATGTTGTCACAGACGTCCTCGAGCGTGTCCAGATCCTCCCGAGTGCCCTCGCCGGCCAGGATCCGGCGATAGATACCCACCATCCAGTAGTTGCCTTCCCGGCACGGTGTGCACTTGCCGCACGACTCGTGCTGGTAGAACTCAAGCCACCGGTAGGTCGCGTAGACCGGGCAGTCCTGGTCGGAGAAGATCTGCGTCGCCGTCGTGCCCAGGATCGAACCGGCGGCGGCGACCGACTCGAAGTCCAGCGGCACATCCTGATGCTCGGCGGTGAGCAGCGGCGTGGACGACCCGCCCGGAGTCCAGAACCTCAACTGGTGCCCCGGCTGCATGCCACCGGCGAGCTCGATCAGCTCGCGCAGCGTGATGCCCATCGAGCACTCGTACTGGCCCGGGTGAACGACCCGACCGGAGAGCGAGTAGATCATCGGACCGGACGACTTCTCGGTGCCCATGCTGCGCCACCAGCCGGCGCCGCCGAGCACGATCGGCGGCACGCTGGCGATCGTGCCCACGTTGTTGACCACGGTCGGGCACGAATAGAGCCCGTGCGTGGCCGGGAACGGCGGACGCAGCCGGGGCTGGCCGCGGAAGCCCTCCAGCGAGTCGAGCAGGGCAGTCTCTTCGCCGCAGATGTACGCACCAGCTCCACAGTGGATGACGAGGTCGAGGTCGAAATCCTTGCCCAGGATGTTGCGGCCCAGATAACCGGCCCTGGTCGCGTCGGCGGCGGCCTGGCGTAGCCGGCGTGCAGCGTGCACCGCCTCGCCCCGCACGTAGATGAAGGCCCGCTTGGCCCGGATCGCGTACGCGGCGATGATCGCCCCCTCGATCAGCGCGTGCGGGTCGTGCGTCATCAACGGCAGGTCCTTGCAGGTGCCCGGCTCGCCCTCGTCGGCGTTGATCACGAGGTAGTGCGGCTTGCCGTCGTTCTGGGGGATGAAGCCCCACTTCATGCCGGTGGGGAACCCGGCGCCACCACGGCCGCGCAGGCCGGAGTCCTTGATGAGCTGGATGAGGTCTTCGGGCTCGACGGCCAGTGCCTTACGCAGCGCCCGGTAGCCGTCCAGCTCCTCGTAGCGGTCCAGGCGCCAGGCATCCGCGACCGGCCAGCGCCGGGTCAGCACCGGGGTTAGTTTCGCGACGCTTGCGAGCGAAACCGCGCCTGATTTCGCTACCACCGCCCTCGACGGCTCAGTCACCCTCGTCCCTCCTTGACCGCGGTCCGGGCGATCGGTGTGTCGACGTCGTAGGCCGGGGCTGCCACACCGAACTCTTCGGCGAGCTGGTTACCGCGCAGCGTGGCCTCGCCCGGCGCGCCGTCGGCGACCGCCTCGGCCCGCTCGTCCGCGAACCCGGCGAGCTGCCGCGAGATCTCGGCGAACGTGCACAACCGGGCGCCCCGGCTCGGCATCGGTCGCCCACCCTCCTGCAGCTCCGTGATGATGCCGAGTGCGGTCTCCACGTCGACCCGGTCGAAGAACTCGTAGTTGACCGTGAGCACGGGCGCGAAGTCACAGGCGGCCAGGCACTCGGCGTGCTCGAGGGTGATCGTCCCGTCGGCGGTCGTTTCGTTGTGTCCGACGCCGAGGTACTCGGAGAGCATCTCGAACACCCTCCGGCCGCCGAGCACGTCGCACAGCGTGTTGGTGCACACGCTGACCAACCAGTCGCCGGCCGGGCGGCGCTTGTACATGGTGTAGAAGGTGGCCACCGCGGCGACCTCGGCCCGGGTCAGCCCGAGCATCTCGGCGCAGAAGGCGATGCCCGCCGCGGATACGCAACCCTCGTGCGCCTGCACGAGATGCAGCATCGGCAGCAGCGCCGAACGCTCCTTGCCCTCGGGGTAGCGCGCCATCAGCTCGCGCGCCTCGACGCGGGTCTGCTCGGAGAACGCGAACTGCTCCATCACCGGTCACACCCGCCCATCACCGGGTCCAGCGAGGCACCGCCGGCGATCACGTCGGCGAGCAGGCCCCCCTCGGCCAGCGCCGGGATCGCCTGCAGGTTGACGAAGCTCGGGTCGCGGTAGTGCACCCGGTAGGGTCGCGTGCCGCCGTCGGAGACCACATGCACGCCCAGCTCTCCGCGCGGCGCCTCAAGCCCGACATAGACCTGCCCGGACGGCACCCGGAAGCCCTCGGTCACGAGCTTGAAGTGGTGAATCAGGGCCTCCATCGACTGGCCCATGATCTTCGCGACGTGGCCGAGGGAGTTGCCCACTCCGTCGGCCCCGACGGCGAGCTGGGCCGGCCAGGCGATCTTCCGATCGTCCACCATGACCGGTCCCGGGGTCAGCCGGGCCAGCGCCTGGTCGATGATGCCCAGGCTCTCTCGCATCTCGTTCAGCCGCACCTGATAGCGACCCCACACGTCGGCGTCGGCACTCGTCGGCACGTCGAAGTCGTAGGACTCGTAGCCGCAGTAGGGCATCGTCTTGCGCAGGTCCCAGGCCAGCCCGGCACTACGCAGCACCGGCCCGGTGATGCCCAGGGCCAGGCAGCCGGCCGCGTCCAGGTAGGCCACGCCCTGGGTACGCTCGCGCCAGATCGTGTTGCCGGAGAGCAGCCGCTCGTACTCTTCGAGTCGCTTGGGCATGAAGCCGAGGAACTCGCGGATCTTCGTCACGGCCTCCGGCGGCAGATCCTGGGCGAGGCCGCCGGGGCGGATGTAGGCCATATTCATCCGCAGGCCGGAGGCGAGCTCGAAGATGTCGAGGATGAACTCGCGCTCGCGGAACCCGTAGATCATCATCGAAAGCGCGCCGAGCTCCATCCCCGTGGTCGCGAGCCAGACCAGGTGGGAGGCGATCCGGTTGAGCTCCATCATCAGCACCCGGATCGTGGTGGCCCGCTCGGGCACCTTCTCCTCGATGCCGAGCAGGCGCTCGACCGCCAGGCAGTAGCCCGTCTCGTTGAAGATGGGCGCCAGGTAGTCCATCCGGGTCACGAACGTGGTGCCCTGGGTCCAGTTGCGGTACTCCAGGTTCTTCTCGATGCCGGTGTGCAGGTAGCCGACGACGGCCCGGGCCTCGGTGACCGTCTCGCCCTCAAGCTCGAGGACGAGGCGCAGCACGCCGTGGGTCGACGGGTGTTGCGGACCCATGTTCACCACGATGCGTTCGTCGCTGACCGGGTCCCGCCCCGAGACGACGGTGTCCCAGTCGCCGCCGGTCACCGTGAAGACCCGACCTTCGGTCGTCTCCCGCGTCGTGGCGTAGTCGGCGGCGCTCATGGCGCCTCCACGGAGGCACGTGTGTCGGCGGCGCTCATGGCGCCTCCACGGAGGCAAGTGTGTCGGCGCTGCTGCTCACTGGTATGTCCTCCGCAGGTCGGGCGGCGGGATCTCGGCACCCTTGTACTCGACCGGCACCCCGCCCAGCGGATAGTCCTTGCGTTGAGGGAAGCCTTCCCAGTCATCCGGCATCAGGATGCGGGTCAAGTTGGGGTGCCCGTCGAAGACCACGCCAAACATGTCGTAGGCCTCCCGCTCCTGCCAGTCCGCGGTCGGGTAGACGCTGGTGACACTGGGCACCGTCGGCGCCTCCGCGGGCACGGCCACCTCCAGGCGTACGCGCCGCCGGAACGTGAGCGAGGTGAGCTGGTAGACCACATGCAAGCGCCGCTCGTCCGAACCGAGATAGTCCACACCGGACACCGACGAGCACAGCTCGAAGCGCAGCGCCGGATCGTCACGCAGGGTCTGGCACACCTCGCGGATGCGCTCGGGCCGGATATGCAGCGTCAGCTCACCCCGGCTGACCACGACCTTGTCGATCGCGTCGTCGAAGTCCGGGTAGGCCTCCTCGAGCGCGTCGCAGACCTCGTCGAAGTAGCCGCCGTAGGGTCGCGGGCTGTCCAGCACTCCGACGCGACGGCGCACCAAGCCCCCGAAGCCCGAGGTGTCGCCGCTGCCGGCCACCCCGAACATGCCGCGACCGGCCAAACTGGACGGTGGATGCTCGGCCGGCGCGCCGGCGGTTGCTCCGGCCGGGGGCGCCGAGACCGGCCTGTCGCCCGGAACCGGCCGGCCTTCGTCCGGTTGCGTGCTCATGGTCGCTCCACTGTGATCGGAGGAAGCACCCCGCCGTTGCGCGACTTCATCCAGTTCTCGATGCGCAGCTGCTCTTCGCGTCCGTGGGCCGCGGCCGCCTCCCACTGCTTGCGCTTGTGCGGGTCGAAGCGGTAGCTCGACGGCATGGCCCCTGGCGGCACGACCGGGGCCCCGTCGCGGGCGACCTGGGCCTCGATGGCCTTGCGGCGGCGGTCGCCCAGCGGTTCGGCCAGGACCTTGTCGGGCCGCTTGAGGATCGCGTCGATGAGCATCTCCGGCCGCGGCGGGCAGCCGGGCAGGTACATGTCGACCGGCACCACGTGGTCGACGCCCTGCACGATGGCGTAGTTGTTGAACATGCCGCCGCTACTGGCACACACGCCCATCGAGAGCACCCATTTGGGGTCGGGCATCTGGTCGTAGATCTGGCGCAGCACCGGAGCCATCTTCTGGCTCACCCGGC
>JBLNGJ010000072.1:0-3901 GCA_050264675.1 Micromonosporaceae bacterium | reverse complement strand
CCCAGATCGCGTACGCCGGTAGATTGAAGATCATCGCCCGGATCACCGGCCAGCGATCCAGGCTGGGTGAAAGGTGCTCGGAGTCGAAGAAGATGGTGCCGACCACCAGGTCGAGCGCGGTCGTCACGAGGCAGAAGACCGTAGCGATGCCGACCGCGGCGGCCAGCTTGGCCAAAATCACCCGGGTGCGCTGCGGCGTGGTGAGGAACGTGGCCGTGGCGGTCTGGTGGAAGAACTCGTTCGTGACGATCAGCGTGCCGATGAGCATCACGATGAGCAGGCCGAAGTACTGCCCCGAGGTGAAGATGTTGGCGGCGCTGCGCAGCAGTATCCGGTTGAGGTCGAACTGGGACCGGAACTCGGCTTGCTGCCGTTCGATCTCCTCCTGGCTCGGGCCGCCCTGCTCGGGCGGTGGCACGTTGCTGAAGTCCGGCGGGTGCTGGGCCTGGTCGAGCTCGTAGTGGGCCTGGATCAGATTGATCAGGAGGGCCAACGCGGTGGCCACGAACGCGCAGATCGCGAAGATCCACCACGAGTTGGTCGTCCATATCTTGAGCAGCTCGGCCCGTACCAGCCGCAGCCCTCTGGGCCGGGCCCGGGGCTCGGCGGCCGCCGGCGGTGTCGCGGTGAGCGTGCTCATCGGATGCCCGCCTTCCCCTGGGTGAGCTCAAGGAACGCCTCTTCGAGGTCGGGACGCTCGGTGACCAGCTCGTGCAGCTCGGCCTGCACGGCCAGGGCGGCCCGCCCCACGGTCGGTGCGTCCACGCCGGCCACCTGCAGCGCCCCCGAACCGTTCGGCGTCACCACGCCGCCCAGCTTGACCAGCTCCTCGGTCAGGGCGGCGGCGTTGGGCGTACGCACCCGCACGCGCTCGTCCTTCATCGTGCCGAGGATCTGCTGGAGCGAGCCCTGCGCGATCAGCTTGCCGTAGGCAATGATGATCACGTCGTCGGCCAGTTGCTCCATTTCGGAGAGTAGGTGGCTGGAGACGAAGACGGTGCGTCCCTGGGCCGCGAAGGCGCGCAGGAACTCGCGCATCCATCGGATGCCCTCGGGGTCGAGCCCGTTCGCCGGCTCATCCAGGATCAGCACCCGCGGGTCGCCGATCATCGCCGCGGCGATGCCCAGCCGCTGCCGCATGCCGAGCGAGTAGCCGCGGAACTTCCGTTTCGCGGCTGGGGTCAGGCCGACCAGCTCCAGCACCTCGTCGGGACGGCTGCGCGGATAGCCAGCGGCCGCGCAGATCACGCGCAGGTGGTTACGACCGGTGCGCCCCTTGTGCGCGCTGGACGCCTCCAGCACCGCACCCACCGTGGCGAGCGGGTCGGCCAGGTCGGAGTAGCGCGTCCCGCTGACAGTCGCCCCGCCCTGGGTCGGGGTCACCAGATTCAGGATCATCCGCAGCGTCGTCGTCTTGCCCGATCCGTTCGGACCCAGGAAGCCGGTCACCCGGCCGGGCTCCACAGTGAACGACAGGTCGTCCACGGCTCTGACTTTGGGGTACTGCTTGGTCAGGCCCGAGACGACGATCTGTCCCTCGGTCATATCGCCTCCTCCGCTGAGGAGAGCGCGTCGTCGGTCACTGCCGCCTCCTCCGCTGAGGAGAGCGCGTCGTCGATCACTGCCGCCTCCTCCGCTGAGGGGAGCGCGTCGTCGATCACTGCCACTCCCTTGCACCGGTACGTGCATCGTCGCGGGTCACGCTAGCCGGTTGCCCCTGGCACCGGCTGCCCCGACAGCGTGTCCGAGCATCCGCTCGCGGTCAATGAGTACTGATACCTAGGCTCGTGCGGGTGAGCATCCGATACGCCGTGGGGCTGCCCAATGTGGGGGAGTTCGGCGACCCGAACGTGCTGGTGGAGTTGGCCGGGCTGGCCGAGGAGTCCGGGTGGGACGGTGTGTACCTCTGGGATCATGTCCTCTACCACGACCCAGCGTGGCCTGTCGCCAACCCGACCGTCACCGCGGCAGCCATCGCTGTGGCGACCCGGCGGCTGCGGCTCATCGTCATGCACGTGTTGCCGCGCCGGCGCACCCACGTGGTCGCGCGAGAGTCGGTGACCCTCGACACACTCTCGGGCGGCCGGCTCACCTTCGCCACCGCGATCGGCTCGATGGATCTCGAGTACGCGGGGTTCGGCGAGTCGCCCCGTGGCCGCGGGGCGACGCTGGACGCCGCCCTGGCCGACCTGTGTGCCCTATGGTCGGGGGCTCCCGTGGTGGTGAGCGGCGGCTCGGCGCCGGTGCAGATGCTGCCGGTGTCGGTGCAGCAACCCCGCATCCCGATCTGGTGCGGTGGGCGATGGCCCCACCGCGCGCCACTTCGCCGTGCCGCTCGTTTCGAGGGCGCGATGCCCACCTTCCCCGACCAGAACACGCGGGTCGTCCCGCCAGCCGAGTTCGCCGAGGCGGTCGGTGTCATCGCGGCCGAGCGCGACGGCCTGGTCGGGTACGACATCGCGCTCGAAGGCTCGTCGGCGCCGGGTGGCGCCCCAGCTGCCGCCGCCGGCTACGTCGAGCACGGCCTTACCTGGTGGGTGGAGGCGATGGGTTGGTGGCGCGCCGCGACCGACGCTCACCCCGGAGCCGGCGTGGCTGCCGCACGTACCCGAATCGTCGCCGGCCCTTAGCCCTGCCGCATTCCCGCTGCGCCCCCTCCGGCTGGTGCCCCTCATTCTGGATTTTGTTTGATTGGGGGGCCTGACCCCCCCTGTTTAACCCATGATCTAGGGGTGGTGGGGTGGGGTGGGGTGCGGTGTTGGGCTAGCCGCTGGCGCCGCCGGCGGCGAACGCAGCGCGGAGCTGATCGGCGACCTCGGCCTCGCGCCGGATGATCGCCCACGCGGGAAATCGGAGCAACCGCTCGCCGGCCACCCAAAGGTCGTTTTGGCGGCGCATGTCCTCCCACCAGACTTCGGGGTCCGTGTGAATGCCCCCGTCGACCTCGGCGCACACCCCGAACGCCCGCCACCGGGCGTCGAGGTAGCGCAGGCGTCCGTTGCGGTCGCGTCGGCGCACCTGCAAATCGGGTACGGGAAGTCTGTTGCGGCGGCACAGCTTCACCAAGTTGATCTCAGAAAGGGCCTCGGCGCCACGAGTGGTAAAGCCGATCGTCTCCATCACGATGGCCCGTCGGTGCGCACGCCGCATCCGGTCGACGACCTCCCGGATCTCTTCAGCCGAGGTGCGACGTTGCTGGCAGGCGGCCGCGACGATGGCCCGGGCCTCGTCGTCGGTGCCGGCCCACTGCGCAGCGTCGACGACGGAGCGAGCTATGTCCGTGCGCGGCGGCCGGGCAGCCGAGGCGAGGTCCCGCGACGGCAGGTCGGTAGTCCGGTGCGCGATCACCATCGGCATCGGGTGCCGGGCCGGCAACACCGACCGGCCAGGCTGGTTGGGTCGGCTCGCGGCCGGCACGAGGACGTGGATGTGCCGTCCAGCATCACGGCGCAGCCCGCCTTCGCACGCCGCGGTGAGTCCGGCGAGCACCGCGCCAAAGCCACACCCGAGCACCGCTACCCACAACTGCTGGTTGCGAGCCAACGGTCCATTGTGGGCAACGAATATGCCCGAACGGATCCGTTGCCAGCGACCGTGCTCAATGAGATGGCGCAACCGGTCGATGGTCATCAACCGGAGCGCCTGCGCTCGGGTGAGCACTTGGTCCTGCTCGTAGAGCAGCCAATCCAGCTCGGGAGCATCGGCGGCTGGTGGCGGCCGCTCGGCGGAGCGGTCGGCAATGTCGTCGTGTCGCCACTGCGGTGGGCCGCCCACGCTGGGGAGTCTGGGCCAACTCCGGCAACGTCGGCAAAGCTCCGTCGCGCATCTGTGGATAACGCGGTCGCACCCGCCCCGCGCGCCGCCGTCCTTTGTAGATCTTGGATGATTTGAGGGCCTCCAG
>JBLNGJ010000071.1:0-2614 GCA_050264675.1 Micromonosporaceae bacterium | reverse complement strand
AGGGGCGCGCGGACGAGGCCGAGCGGCTGCGCCGGGCGCGCGTGGACTCGACGGCCGGCCTCGACCCAGCCGAGGGTGGCGATCCGGAGCCGGATCGGCCCGCCGAGCCGCACCCGGCGCTGGAGGCTCCGGCGAGCGACGACGGCCACCGGGCGCGTGGCTGAGCCGAGCGCCGGCCGGGACCCAGCCGAGCCGGGGGCCGCCGAAGTCACCGCGACGGTCATCGTGAACGCCCCGGCCGGCAAGGTCTTCGCCGCGTTCACCGCGTGGGAACGCCAGGGTGAATGGATCCCGTTCACCACGGTGCGCGTCGTCACCGGCGACGGAGGTGAGGGCAGCGTGATCGAGGCGGTCACGGCGGTCGGCCCGGCGGTGCTGCGGGACGAGATGCGGGTGGACCGGGTTGACCGGCCCTATGAGGTCCGTGTCATCCACTGTGGACAGCTGCTGCGCGGCCCAGGGGTGATGCGGTGCACTCCACTAGGGAGCGGGCGCACCCAGATGGTGTGGCACGAGTGGTTCCAGCTGCCCGGTGGTCCGGCCGGCCGGCTCGCCTGGCCGTTGCTGTGGCCGGGTTCCAAGCTCGGCCTCAACATCGCGCTGCGCCGCTTCGCCCGGCTGGTCGAGTCCGGGGCGCTGCCTTAGCACTAGGCTGGGCGCGTGTCCGACCTTGTGATCGGAGCGGACGGCCGGCCGCGCTGCGCCTGGGGCTCCAGCACACCGGAGTACCTCGTCTACCACGACACCGAATGGGGTCAGCCGGTACACGGCGACAACAGCCTCTTCGAACGGATGACCCTGGAGGGGTTCCAGTCCGGCCTGTCCTGGCTGATCATCCTGCGTAAGCGGGAGGCCTTCCGGGCGGCGTTCGCCGGGTTCGATATCACCACTGTGGCCGACTTCGATGAGGGCGACGTGACGCGCCTGCTCGCCGATCCGGGCATCGTCCGCAACCGAGCCAAGATCGAGTCGACCATCCTCAACGCCCGCGCCGCGGCCGAGGTGCCCGGCGGCCTCGCGGCCCACCTGTGGTCGTTCGCCCCCGACCACGGTGCCCGGCCCCGGCCGCGGTCCTTCGCCGACCTCACCCCGACCACGCCGGAATCGGTCGCGATGGCCAAGGACCTCAAGCGGCGTGGGTTCCGTTTCGTCGGCCCGACCACCGCGTACGCGCTCATGCAGGCCACCGGCATGGTCGATGACCACCTCGAGGGCTGCCACGTGGTGGTGCGCCGGGCCCGGTCGCGCGGTCGGAGCTGACGTGGCCGAGGGCCGGCGCCGCTGGCTGGTCGTGGTGCCAGCAGAGCGCTACGCCGAGGAGCGCCTCTACGCCCACGAGACGGTTGCGCTGCCGCCGGCCGGCCCGCTCGCCACCGCCCGCCCGGGCGACGACGTGGCGCTGGTGGCCGAGGGTGCGCTCATCGCCCTGGGCCGGGTCGTCGACGGTGACAACGGTTGTCTGCTCGTCCGCTACAGCCACCGGTTCTTCGACGATCCGGTCCCGGCGCCGGCGACCGATCTGGGCGGGTCAGGCGAGCTGAGCGAACCCGCGTACCGGCGCCTTATCGCCACGGCTGGCCGGGGCCATCCGGAGCTGGCCCGGTGGCAGGTCAGCATCGCCCTGCCGATCGAGGCCGGCTCGGCCGGCGAGGCGGTGCGGGAGTTCTGGTCCTACGTGTCCCAGCTCGGCCCGCGAGAGCTGCCGGCGTTCGTCTGGCCGGCCGCGGACGAGCTGGCGATGCAGGCGTTCGTGCTGGGCGCGCTGACCTCGCTCGACCCGGAGGAGGACGAGCCCGACCCGGCCTGAGTCCGTCGGTCAGTGCCCGACGAACGTCGGCCGCTGCTTGGCCACGAATGCGGCGGTGGCACTGCGATGGTCCTCGGTCGCGCCGCAGACACGCTGGGCCTCGGCCTCGGCCACGAGCGCGTCGGCCAGGCGGCTCGAGGCACCCACCGCGAGCTGGCGCTTGATCTGCGCATACGCGACCGTCGGGCCGGCGGCGAGCCGGGCGGCGAACTCCCTCGCCTCGGGCAGCACCCGCTCGTCGTCGTCGGTGAGGCGGGTGAGCAGGCCCAACCGCTGTGAGGTCGCGGCGTCGACCGGCTCGGCCAGCATCAGCAGCTCGATCGCCTTGGCCTGGCCGACCAGCCGCGGCAGCGACCACGAGGCGCCGGTGTCACCGGCCAGCCCGACGTTGGCGAAGGCCATCAGAAACGCCGTGCTCGGGCCGCCGATGCGAAAGTCGGCCAGCAGCGCAAGCGATGCGCCGGCCCCGGCCGCCATGCCGCGCACCGCGGCGATCACCGGTTTGGGCAGCTCGGCGAGCTGGTGCACCAGCGGGTTGAAGTGGGTGACCACGGTGCCGAGCGGATCGGCTACGCCCGACTCGAGCGTGGTGATGTGCTCGCGCAGATCCTGGCCCACGCAGAACGCGCGCCCGGATCCGGCCAGCACCACCGCACGCACGGCCGGATCGTCGGCCAGGTCGGCCAGGGCGTCGCGCAGCGCCACCTTCAACGCGGTGTCCAGTGCGTTGAGCGCCGCCGGACGGTTGAGGGTCAGCGTGGTGACCCCGTCCGCGTGGTCGATGAGCAGCGGCTCGGTCACTAGGGC
>JBLNGJ010000070.1:0-3503 GCA_050264675.1 Micromonosporaceae bacterium | reverse complement strand
AGGTTCGGCATCTTGTCATGCAGAACCTTCGTGATCGCCGCGGTCAGCGTCGTCTTCCCGTGGTCGATGTGACCAATGGTGCCGATGTTGACGTGCGGCTTAGTCCGCTCGAACTTCGCCTTCGCCACTGGTGTCCTCCTGTGGACTTCCTTGATTCCTGCGCCCCGCGCCGGCGGCGCAGATGCCCTGTTGTCGTCTTGGCGGGTTGTCCCGTCTATGGGTCTTGTGGCCGGTGGCCTCAGGCCCGGTGCCTGCAGCCTGTCGGGCCGCCGGGGATCACTCCCCGGTGGCCTTGGAGATGATCTCCTTGGCGACGTTCGCGGGAACCTCGTTGTAGGAGTCGAACTGCATGCTGTAGCTCGCCCGGCCCTGGGTCCGCGACCGCAGGTCACTGACGTAGCCGAACATCTCCGACAGCGGCACCAAGGCTCGGACGACGCGGGCACCCCCGCGCTCCTCCATCGCCTGGATGATGCCGCGACGGGAGTTAAGGTCGCCGATGACATCGCCCATGTTCTCCTCGGGCGTGACCACCTCGACGGCCATCATGGGCTCGAGGAGCGTCGGGTCGGCCCGCCGGGCCGCCTCCTTCAGCGCCATCGAGCCGGCAATCTTGAACGCCATCTCGGACGAGTCCACCTCGTGGTACTGGCCGTCAACGAGCGTCACCTTCACCCCGACCAGCGGGTAGCCGGCCAGCACGCCGTACTGCATGGCGTCCTGTGCGCCGGCGTCCACCGACGGGATGAACTCCTTGGGGATCCGGCCGCCGGTGACCGCGTTGACGAACTCGTACGTCGCCTCCCCGTCCAGCGGGATGGGTTCGAGCGAGACGATGACGCGGGCGTACTGGCCGGAGCCGCCGGTCTGCTTCTTGTGCGTGTACTCGACCTTCTCCACCCGACGGCGGATGGTCTCGCGGTAGGCGACCTGCGGCTTGCCGACGTTCGCCACCACATTGAACTCGCGCTTCATCCGGTCGACCAGAATCTCCAGGTGCAACTCGCCCATGCCGGAGATGACCGTCTGGCCGGTCTCCTCGTCGTTGCGCACGCGGAAGGTCGGATCCTCCTCGGCCAAGCGCTGAATCGCCGTGCCGAGCTTCTCCTGGTCGGCCTTGCTCTTCGGTTCGATGGCCACTGAGATGACCGGCTCCGGGAACGTCATCGCCTCCAGGATCACCGGGCTGGCCGGGTCGCAGAGCGTGTCGCCGGTGGTGGTCTGCTTGAGACCCTGCACCGCGATGATGTCGCCGGCCTGTGCGCGCTCGCGCTCCTCGCGCTTGTTCGCGTGCATCTGGTAGATCTTGCCGATGCGCTCTTTGCGGTCCTTTGTGGAGTTGACCACCTGCGAACCGGCCTCGAGCCGGCCCGAGTAGACCCGCACGTAGGTGAGCTTGCCCAGGTGCCGGTCGGTCTGAATCTTGAAGGCCAGGGCCGCGAACGGCTCGCTCACCGAAGACTTGCGCAACAGCGGGGTCTCACCGTCGGTGGCCGTGCCGTCGATCGCCGGGATGTCCAATGGAGACGGCAGGAAGTCGACCACGGCGTCCAGCATCGGCTGCACGCCCTTGTTCTTGAACGCCGAGCCGCACAGCACCGGGTTGAGCTTGCCGGCGATGGTGGCCCGCCGGATCGCCGCCTTCAGGTCGCTGACCGGGATGTCCTCGCCGTCGAGGTAGCGCTCGAGGATGGCGTCGTCGGCTTCGGAGAGGGTCTCCAGCAGCTTCTCGCGGTGCTCGGTGGCCGAGGCGAGCAGGTCGGCCGGCACGTCCTCGATCGTGTAGTCCTCGCCCTTCTGGGTCTCTCCGCGCCAGGTCAACGCCCGCATGCCGAGCAGGTCGATCACGCCGATGAAGCTCGACTCGTTGCCGATCGGCAACTGCAGGATCAGCGGGGTCGCACCGAGCCGGGTGACCATCATGTCCACGCAACGGAAGAAGTCCGCGCCGGTCCGCTCCAGCTTGTTGACAAAGCACATCCGGGGTACGCGGTACTTGTCCGCCTGCCGCCACACGTTCTCGGTCTGCGGCTCAACACCGGCCACCCCGTCGTACACGGCGACCGCGCCGTCGAGCACACGCAGCGAGCGCTCGACCTCGACGGTGAAGTCGACGTGACCGGGCGTGTCGATGATCTGGATGGTGTGACCCTTCCACTCGCACTTGGTGGCGGCGGAGGTGATGGTGATGCCTCGTTCCTGTTCCTGCTCCATCCAGTCCATGACGGCGGCGCCCTCGTGGACCTCACCGATCTTGTACGTGATACCGGTGTAGAACAGGATCCGTTCGGTCGTCGTCGTCTTGCCCGCGTCGATGTGCGCCATGATCCCGATGTTGCGGACCTTGGCGAGGGCGGCGTCTGCGGCGGCCACGGTAATTTCCCTACTTCACGTCTCGTCGTCTTGTCCGCATCGCTAACTGCGGTGCGGATGCTTCGAACACGGCGTCACTACCACCGGTAGTGGGCAAAGGCCTTGTTCGACTCGGCCATCTTGTGGGTGTCCTCCCGGCGCTTCACGCTGGCGCCGAGTCCGTTGCTCGCGTCGAGCAGCTCGTTCATGAGCCGGTCGACCATGGTCTTCTCGCGGCGCGCCCGCGAGTACTGGATGAGCCAGCGCAGCCCGAGGGTGGTGGCACGCTGCGGGCGCACCTCCACCGGCACCTGGTAGGTCGCGCCACCGACACGGCGGCTGCGGACCTCGAGGGTCGGCTTGACGTTATCCATCGCGCGCTTGAGCGTGACGACCGGGTCGGTGCCGGTCTTGTCCCGGCAGCCTTCGAGCGCCCGGTAGACCACGCGCTCGGCGAGCTGGCGCTTGCCCCGCAGCAGGACCTTGTTGATCAGCTGCGTGACCAGCGGGGAGTTGTAGACCGGGTCCGCGGCGAGCGGACGGCGCGGTGCCGGACCCTTACGCGGCATCAGCTCTTCTCCTTCTTCGCGCCGTAGCGGCTGCGGGCCTGCTTGCGGTTGCGCACGCCCTGGGTGTCCAGCGAGCCACGAATGATCTTGTAGCGCACGCCCGGAAGGTCCTTCACCCGGCCGCCGCGCACGAGCACGATCGAGTGCTCCTGCAGGTTGTGACCGACACCGGGGATGTACGCGGTCACCTCGATCTGGCTGGTGAGCTTCACGCGGGCCACCTTGCGCAGCGCCGAGTTCGGCTTCTTCGGCGTCGTGGTGTACACACGTGTGCAGACACCGCGCCGCTGCGGGCTCCCCTTGAGCGCCGGCGTCTTCGTCTTACTCGTCTTCGCCTGGCGGCCCTTGCGGACCAGCTGCTGAATCGTGGGCACCGGGTCCCATGCTCCCTTCGGGCGATTGTGCCGCGCTACCTGTTTCCGATCGTGGATATTTGCTGGTCAAGCTCTTGTCGTTGGGGTGGTCGGCCCTCGCTCCGACCCCCGCGGTCGGGCGTGTCGCCTGACCTGGGGCTGCCGCACTCGGACATCCGCCCGGTCAACGCCAGCCCGGCTTCTCGCCCGCCGCCGTAAACTCGGCGGG
>JBLNGJ010000069.1:0-3986 GCA_050264675.1 Micromonosporaceae bacterium | reverse complement strand
CGGGCCGCCCGCCCCCACCGACGCTCGGCCCACTCGGGCCGCCGCCGGGTCCGCCGCGGAACCCGCCGCGGAAGCCGGTGCCGGCACCACCCGGTGCGCCTGGTGCGCCGGGTCCGCCGCGCATACCGCCGGCCGGCCGGCCAGGACCACCGCGGAACCCGCCCCGGTCGGCCCCGGCCGGACCACCGCCCGGACGATCAGGTCGACCCGGGCCGCCCGGACGACCCGGACGGTGCGTAGGCATCTGGGACGGGCTGGGCCGCGGTCCACCGGGTGCGGCACCGCCGGCCCGTGGCCCCATCGAGGCCGGGTTGGGCCGGGGAATGCCCGGACCGCCAGGCCGGGCCCCGGGCCGGGCGCCCTGGTGGGTGATGCCGAACGGGTTGTTGCCGCCCGCGCGTGGCGGCCGGGCGCCGGGCACCGGCCCGCCCGGGCGCGGTGGCAGCGCTGGCCGGGCCGGCAGCGCCGGGCCGGGTTTGGGCGCCGGGGCCACCGGGGTGACCGGACCGCCCCGCTCCTGCACGCCCCGCTCCTGCGCGCCCCGCTCCTGCGCGGCGCGCACCGCGGCCTCCTGTTCGGCCTTGAGCGCCGCCGCGCGCTGCTCGGCCGCGGCGACCTCGATGTCGTGGGCGCTCGTCGGCTTCGCCACGGGTGACGGAGCCGTCGGCGCGGTGGTCTTCTTGGGCGCGGCGGTCTTGCGGGGTGGTGCCGGCTTCGCCGCCACCCTCGCCTCACCGGCCGGCGCGAGAGCACCCGACGGCGCCACGAAGACTTCCCGGAGCCGGCGGGCCACGGGCGCTTCCACCGTGCTGGACGCCGACTTGACGAACTCGCCCATCTCCTTGAGCTTGGCGAGAACGATCTTGCTCTCCACGCCGAGCTCTTTCGCGAGCTCATGTACGCGGGGCTTGCCTGCCACTGCACTCCTCATCCCGAGGTCGACGGGCAGCCCCGTACGACCTCACCTTGGCACTTGAAGCCTGATCATTTCAGCGACTTCATCGTGTGCTCATGTTGGTCGTCCTACCTTGCTGTCCGGGTGGACGGTCGGCCCACCATCGGCTGTTCCGGGCGGCTGGGGCGGGACGTTGACCGCCCCGCCGACGAACTGCGCTAGCGGACCGGCGTCGAGGACACCGGTGACGCGCAACGCCCGCCCGAAGGCCCGGCGCCGCTCCGCCAGTGCGAGACACCCGAGATCGGGATGCAGGTGCGCACCACGACCCGGCCGTCGGCGGGCCGGATCGGGTATGACGCTGAAGACCGCCTCGCCGGAACTCCCCGTTGGGGGCTTCTCCTGGCTTGGCGGCTCCGCGTGCACGACCGCGACGACCCGTAGCAACTCGGAGGCTGGTGCCCGCCGCCGGCAACCCACACAGGTGCGCTCCGGCGACGCGCGACTTACCACCGAGGAATATTACCCTGCTCGGCGCCCTTACGCCTCGTCGGGCTCGCTCCGTGACATGCGGCGCTCACCCTGCGCTCGGCTCACCCGCCTTCGCCGCGTCCGGCTCGGCGGCGACTTCGTTGTCCGGACGGATGTCGATGCGCCAACCGGTCAACCGGGCGGCCAGGCGGGCGTTCTGCCCTTCCCGTCCGATGGCGAGGGAAAGCTGGAAGTCCGGCACGGTCACCCGGGCGGTCCGGGACGCCGCGTCCACCACTTCGACCCGCAGGGCCTTGGCCGGTGAGAGCGCGTTGCCGACGAAGCTCGCCGGTTCCTCCGACCAGTCGATGATGTCGATCTTCTCGCCGTGCAGCTCGCTCATCACCGCCCGAACCCGCGAGCCCATCGGCCCGATGCAGGCGCCCTTGGCGTTGACGCCGGGCACGGTCGAGCGTACGGCGATCTTCGTACGGTGACCGGCCTCGCGGGCGATCGCCGCGATCTCCACCGTGCCGTCGGCGATCTCCGGCACCTCCAGCGCGAAGAGCTTCTTCACCAGGCTCGGGTGCGAACGGGACAGTGTCACCTGTGGACCGCGGAACCCTTTGGCCACGTGCACCACCACGCACTTGATGCGGTGCCCATGCTCGTAAACCTCCCCCGGCACCTGCTCGGCGGCGGGCAGCATCGCCTCGAGCTTGCCCAGGTCGACGCTGACGATGCCCTTCTCCGAGCGCCCTTCGTGCGCCTGGATCACGCCGGTGACGAGGTCGCCGTCGCGCCCCACGTACTCGCCGTAGTGCACCTCATCCGTGGCTTCGCGCAACCGCTGCAGGATCACCTGCTTCGCGGTCATGGCGGCGATGCGGCCGAAGTCGTGCGGGGTGTCATCCCACTCGCGCAGCAGCTCACCGTCCGGGCCATGGTCCTGGGCGTAGACGGTGGCCACGCCGGTCTTGCGGTCGATCTCCACGCGCGCTTGGGGTTGGGCGCCCTCGGTGTGCCGGTACGCGGTGAGCAACGCCGTCTCGATCGCGGCGAGGATCGTCTCGACGGGGATCTCCCGTTCCTGTGCCAGCGCGCGGAGTGCCGCGAGGTCGATGTTCACGCTCGGTCCACCCCTTCCTCGTCGTCCGGCTCGGCGTCATCGAACTCGGCGTCATCGAACCCGGCATCATCGAACTCGGCATCATCGAACCCGGCCACGGGGCCGAACTCCACCTGCACCCGGCCGGGGCCCAGCTCCGATCGAGGGATCTCCTGGCGTTGCCCGCCAACGTCCAGGGTCACCGTGTCAGCGTCCGCTGCCATGATCCGCCCCGTCAACATCCGACCGCCGGCCTTGACGCTGACCAACCGACCAATGTTGCGGCGCCAGTGCCGCGGCAGGGTGAGCGGCCGGTCGACCCCGGGGGAACTGATCTCCAGCTCGTAGGCGTCGGGCGCGAACGCGCCACCGGACTCCTCAGACGCGTCCAGCGCGGCCGAGACCTCGCGCGAAATCGCCGTCAGTGTGTCGTGGTCGACGCCGGACTCGCCGTCGACCGTGACCCGAAGGACGCTGCGCCGACCGGCCCGGGCGACCGAAAGCTCCTCCAGGTCATAGCCGGCCCGGGTGACGATCGGTTCGACGATGCCGCGCAGCCGGTCGCGGTGGGCGGCCAGACCTCCCCCGGTCCGGGCCGGCGGCCGGATCGGAGGTTCTGAGCCACTTCGGGCGCCGGTGGCTGGGCGTCGTGCCTGCGCCATGCCCGCACCTCCCGGTGGCCGCCACGAGCCAACACGTCACCGGCCACGCGGACCGTGCGCGTCGGCTGCCCGAAGCGTAACGCGCCGTAACCGCATGCGGCGGCCGTGCCGACCGGCGACACGCACCGCGCTGCTGACGTCTGGTGGCGGCGGGCGTTGTTACCCACGTGCGGCGGTGGCGGACGTTGTTACCCACCGGCCGTGGCCGCCGACCAGCCCGCCTGGCAGGATGGCCGCGTGCGCGTCACCGACCAGCCACTGCTTCGGGCCGGCATCAGCCGGCGGAGGCTGTTGCGCGGCCTGGTCGGCGCGGCCGGTGCCGTCGCGACCGGGGCCGCTCTGACCGGTTGTGATCTGGTACGCGACGATGGCCCGCCCTCGCTCACCACGGCAGCCCTGGATGCGTTCCTGCGGGACACGCTCGCCCTCGCCGCGCTCTACGACGCGGTGCTCATCGACCACCCCGACCTCGGCACCACGCTCACGCCGATCCGGGACGCGCACCGGGCCCACGCAAGCGCGCTCTCGGCCGCGCTCGGCCGGAGCGTCCCGACGCCCGGTGCGGCCGCGGTGCCCTCTGCCCAAGCCCAGGCCGTGGCGACGCTGGTGACCGCCGAGCGCACCGGCCGGGACGCCGCGATCGAGGCGTGCGTCGGCAACGCCGCCCGGCTGGCGCCCCTGCTCGGCTCGATCGCCGCGGCCCGGGCCACCCACCTCGAGGTCCTCTCGTGACCGCCGACGCACTTCCTACCGCGGAGGCGGCAGTATGACCGCGGCGGACGCGTTGGGCGCGGCGTTGGTGGCCGAGCACGCCGCGATCTACGGCTACGGCGTGGTCGGCGCCCATCTG
>JBLNGJ010000068.1:0-8619 GCA_050264675.1 Micromonosporaceae bacterium | reverse complement strand
CCGAGCCCGCCCTGCGCGGCCCGCCCATAGCGCAGGAGCACCTGGGGCGGGGCGTTCGGGGTGCGGGTCCCCTGGGGCAGCCGCACGGGGGTGGTGGTTGCGTCGTGACGGACGGTGTAGTGGGTGGGGGCCACCGGGGTCGAGTACGCCTGGTCGGAGGTGGAGACGGTCAGGCGCAACCGGTGGCCGGCCTCGAACCGGTACACGATGGCCGGCAACGTCACCGTTACCGGTGTCGCCTGGTCGATCCTGGCCGGCAGTCCGGTCAGGCGAACCGGTGCGGCCAGCCCGAACGGCAGGCTCGCGGCACCGTGCGGGTCGGCGTCGTAGAGCTTGACGAAGAGCACAGCCTCCCCGGTCGGTGACGCCGCCCGGATGCGTACGCTCGGCGCGCCGACCACGTCGATGCTCGTCGGCAACGGCGGGGACCAGAAGTCGGCATGCTGGCCGGGCAGCTCCACCGCCGCCGCGTTGAGGAAGCTGGCCAGGCTGCCTCCGGCCCCGGGCAACGAGGTCAAGGCGGCCGGCGTGCCGTCGGGCGGGTTCGCCACCGGCTGCACCGGGCCGGCGACAGTGACCGGCCGGGGTGTGGTGTCGCCGACCAGCCCTGGGTAGGTGTCGGTGGCGAAGCCTGACGTGGTGATGCGGCGGGTGTCGGTGTCGAAACCGGTGATGCGCGAATAGGTGAAGCCGGTGCCCGGCGGATCGCCCTGCCCGCGCAGGTAGTAGTCGAGCCAGCGGATGCTTAGGTAGCGCAGGCGGTCCACATCGGAGCGTGGGCCGCTGCCGCCGTCGTGACCGCCGGCGAACCAGTCCACCCGTACCGGGGTTCCGGCGGCGGCGATGCCGCGGAAGTTCGCCTCGGCCTCGCTGATCGGGAAGAGCGAATCGGCCTGGCCCTGGATCAGTAGCGTCGGTGCCTTGATGCGGTCGAGCACGGTGGCCGGGCTCGAGCGCCGCAGCAGATCCACCACAGCGGGAGTGGCCCGGCCGGTCGTGGCGACCGAGAGGTACGCGGCACACACATCTGGGGCGAACCGGCCGCAGGCCGGGTCACCCGCCGGCAAGCTGACTCCGAGACGTGGGTCGGTCAGCCCGTCCACGCCGGCTAGGTCGGCGCTGGTGCCGCCGCTGCCGAAGAACAGGCCGGCCCACTGCCGCTTGAACACACCGTCGAGGGGCGGGCGGCCGGTCGACTCGGGCAGGAACGCGCGGGACAGGTCGTTCCACGTGATCATTGGAATGATCGCGTCGACCCTCGGGTCGAGCCCGGCCAGCAGCAGTGCCAGCGCCCCACCGTACGAACCGCCGACCGCGCCGACCCGCGGGTCGCCGGCCGCGTCGCGCACGATGTCGGGCCGGGCCGCGAGCCAGTCGAGCAGCCGTTGCGCGTCGCGGACCTCGTATTCCGGGCTGTCCAGGTGGATCTCGCCGCCGCTGCGGCCAAAGCCGCGGGCCGTCCAGGTCAACACCGCGTAGCCGCGATCGGCAAAGCTGCGGGCGTCATCGGCGACCGTGAGCTTGGTGCCGCCGAAGCCGTGGGCCAGCAGGATCGCCGGCACCGGATGCGCGGGCGAGGCGGTGGTCGGCAGGTAGAACGTCGTGTCGAGGCTGACCGGCTCGGTGCCGCTCGGTCCGGACCGGACGGTGAGTTGCGCATCCTGCACCGTGTGGCGGCGCGCGGCCGGCCAGGCGGCCCAGCCGATCAGGCCGGCGAGCACCGTCAGCACCGTGGCGGCAGAGATGACGCGGCGGCGGGTGAGGCGGATGCGGGGCAGCCGGATCGACATGGGCCCCACGGTACGGCGTGGGTGCTGAGGGAATGCTGTGCCTGGTCTTTCGGTGCCAGCTCCGGGTGTTTCGCGCCAGCTCGGGCCGGCTAGCGGGCCGCCCGGGCTCGCACCCCGCTGGTCCGAAGCCGCTGCAGGCGTTGCACGAGCACCGCGTCATAGGCGTGCGCGGCCGGCGCATCGAGCAGCAGGTTGAGGGCCTGGTAGTAGCGGGTCGGTGAGATGCCGAACAGGTCGCGGATCGCCTGCTCCTTGGCCCCCTGGCGGCGCCACCACCGACGCTCGAAATCGAGCATCGCGCGCTGGTCGTCGGTGAGCCCGGCCTCGACGACGGCGGCATCGGCCGCCGCCACGACCTCGGCCGCGATCGCGGCCGCGTCGCCAGCGACCAGCGTGGCCGCGTCGACCGCGACCGCCCAGTCGAGTGGCACCAGCTCGGCGTCCACGGGGCGACCCTAAGCTAGCGGCCGGCCGCAACCAAGCCCCCGCGCCGTGGCCGGCCGCAGCCTGGTCAGGTGAAAGACGAGGCGGACGACTACCTCGGGGCGCTGCTCGTCGTGTCCGGGGACGTCGATCTCACCGGCAGGTCACCGTGGCGCGGGGTTCCGATTCTGCGCGCGGCCGAGTTCGCCGGCCGTGTCGATGCCATGCGTCGACAACGGCGCCGCCCGCGCCAGGGTTGAGCTGGCACGCCTCGGTGCGCGCCGGAAGTCAGCCCACCGGAACCCCGGCGCGCAGCACCTGCGTCACCCGCAGCTCCTCGTCGAGCAGCACCAGGTCGGCCCGCCGGCCGGGCGCCACGGCGCCGATCTCGTCACTTCGGCCCAGCACGGTGGCCGGGGTGGTCGCCGCCATCCGCGCCGCCCCGGCGATGTCAACTCCACTGTGGACGACTCGGCGCACCGCGGCGTCCATGGTCAGCGTGCTGCCGGCGATCGGGCCGGCGACCGGGTCGCCGGTCGGGTCGTTGACGGCGAGCCGGGCCACGCCGTCGATGACGCGTACCGGCTGGTCGCCCAGCTCGTACTCGCCGTTCGGCCGGCCGGCGGCGGCGATGGCGTCGGTGACCAGGGCGACCCGGGCGGCGCCGGCGGTGGCCACGATGTAGCGCAGCATGGCCTCGTGCAGATGCACGCCGTCGGCGATGACCTCACAGACCACTCCGGATGCCTCGAGCAGTGCCACGATCGGGCCGGGCTCGCGGTGGTGGATGGGCCGCATTCCGTTGCACAGGTGCGTGGCCACCCGGGCGCCGGCGGCGACCGCCGCGCGGGTCTGCTCGTGGGACGCGTCCGTGTGCCCCACGGCGGCGAGTGCGCCGCGCTCGACGACGCGGCGGATCGCCGGCAGGGCCCCCGGCAACTCCGGGGCGATGGTGACCATGCGCACCACGCCGAGGTCGAGCAACGCCGATAGCTCGGCAAGCTCGGGCCAGCGCAGGTGAGCCGGATTCTGCGCACCGCAGCGTTGTGGCGAGAGGTATGGCCCCTCCAGGTGCACCCCGGCGAGAACCCCCTCGGCCACGAGGGGGGCGTACGCGCTCACCGCCGCGAGCAGCTGATCCGCCGGTGCGGCGACCAGGCTCGCCAGCATCGTGGTCGTCCCGTGGGCCGCGTGGAATGCGGCCGCCGCGCGCGCCTGTGAGACGTCCCCGGTGGTGAAGGTATGCCCGCCGCCGCCATGCACGTGTAGGTCGATGAAGCCGGGCAGGATCCACGCGGCGCTTCGGCGGACCCGGGTGCTGGATCCCGCCTCGTCGAGGTGCGAGATCTGCCCGCGCACGATGCGGATCACGCCGTCCTCGATCACCCCGTCCGGTGTGACCACGCGGCCCCGCACGGCGCGAACCATCGCGGTCACGAGGGCACCGCCTCGAGGGCGAGCAACGCGGCGCCCAGGCAGCCGGCCCACTCGCCCAGCTCGGCCGGAGCCAGCCGCGGCAGTCGGTGGCGGGTCATTCACGCACCTGACTCGACGACTCGGAGGTGTTTCGCGCATCATTGTGCAACGAACGCCTCGACCCTCGGCAGGAGGTCGTGTGGATCGGTACGCGCGATGGAACGCCCTCCTCGAGCTGCTCACCGAGACGGGGCGAATCAGCGTGGAGGACGCCGCCGACCGGTTGACCGTGTCGCAGGCGACCATCCGGCGCGACTTCGACCAGCTCGCCCAGCAGCAGATGATCACCCGGACGCGAGGCGGCGCCGTCGTCAACGGCGGCTCCTACGACCTGCCGCTGCGCTACAAGTCGGCCAAGCACGCACCGGAGAAGCAACGCATCGGAGCCGCCGCGGCCGCCCTGGTCACCCCGGCCATGGTGGTTGGCCTCACCGGCGGCACGACCACCACGGAGGTCGCCCGCGCCCTGGCCGTCCGGCCCGACCTCGCCGGTGCCGGGTCTGATGGACCGCAGCTGACCGTTGTGACCAACGCGCTCAACATCGCCAACGAGCTGATCGTCCGCTCCCGCATGAAGATCGTGGTGACCGGTGGGGTGATCCGCCCACAGTCGTTCGAGCTCGTCGGGCCGCTCGCCACCGGGATCCTGCGCGAGCTCACGCTCGACCTCGCCTTCCTGGGTGTCGACGCCCTCGACGTGGAACTCGGTGCGGCCGCCCACCACGAGGCCGAGGCGGCGATGAACAGCCTGCTCGCCTCGCGCGCCCGCCGGGTCGTGGTGATCGCCGACTCGTCGAAGCTCGGCCGGCATGCGTTCGCCCGGGTGTGCCCGATCGACCGGGTTCAGGCCCTGGTCACCGACGCGGCGGCCACCGACGAGGTGGTGGCTCCCTTCGCCGCGCTGGGCATCGAGGTGCTGCGGGTCTAACGCCGCCGGCCGATCCGCGCGCCGGTGCCTGTGTGTGGGCTGGTGCCGGCCGGCGTGGGGGCTCTTTCCCGCCGGCATAGGGGCTCTTTTCGCGAATTGGCCCTCATCTTCTCGCCGGTGAGGGCTGTTTTCGCTATTTAGCCCCCACTTGGGCCGGTCCGGCCCCGCCCGGTGCGCATCAGGTGGACGATCATCACGGCGACGGCGAGCGCCAGGACGACCTGGCTGGCGAGCGCGCCGACAAGGAGCGCAGTGTCGGCGGTGAGCTTGGGACCATGCGTGGGATGGGTGAGGACGAACACGATGGTCATCCCGATCGTGTAACCGCAACCGAGCCACAGGCCACGGCGCGACGGGGGAATTCCTCGAGCCCGCTTCCGCAGGGCGAGGGCCGCCAGCAACACGCCGATCAGGGCTACCGCCGCGCCGGCCCCGGCCGCCATCATCCAGGTGCGACTACCCCATAAGGCCGAGACCGCCAGCCGACGGCCGTCGGTGTAGACGAGGTAGGCCACCATCAGCAGGCCGATGCTGAGCATGACCGGTGGCCGGGACAATCGCGTCTGGATCGCCCGGAGCCAGGTCATGGCCGGCCGCGCTCGTCCGGTGTGGGCAGTGGCCACGGCGTACGGGCCAGCCCCCGGTCGATGAGGACGCCCAGACACAACCCGGCGACCATGTCGGTGAGCCAGTGATAGCCCAGGTACGTGCCGGCGAGGCCGACGATGACCGGTGGCGCGAGGCGCAGCCACCACCGGAGGGTCGGGTTCAACGTGGCGGGGTTCGCCGCGTTCCGGTTCAACAGGGCGGCCAGGAGGAGCGTGATCACGCCGTACCAGACCACCGTGTTGACTGCATGACCGGACGGATAGGACAGGCCGCCCGGCTGGCTGAAGAGGCGCACCTCGACGTCGTCGGGCAGCGTCGAGTGCGGCGCGGCGCGGTGGAAGAGCAACTTCAGTGGCTGGATCACGATGCCGGTGAGCAGGAACGCGGCGAGCACCGGCGCGAGCGGCCAGGCCGAGCGCCGGTGCCACACCAGCCCGAGTGCGACCACCAGCGCAACCCCGGCGAGGATGCCGCCCGAGCCGAGCCCGTTGGCCCACTGGGCGACGGTGTCGGCGACGGGTGGGCGGTGGTTGTCGGCCAGGTCGCGGACGGCCAGGTCGAGCCGGCGCACCGGCGGGGCGGCGAGCGCGGCGCTCACGGCCACGAAGCCGGCCAGCGTCGCCGCGTCAAACCACCAGCCGGACGGCCACACCGGGCGCAGGGGTCTCACCCGCACCGCCGCCGTCGCCACGCCCCTACGCTACGACCTCCTGCGTCGATCATGAGCCCGCGACGCGAGCGGGATCGGCGGTGGTGGCGGCGAGGATCTGGCTGAGCCCTTGCCGGGTGGCGATGAGCAGGATCCGGTCGCCGGCGCCCAGGCGGATGCTGCCGGCCGGCGACCACACCATGTCGCGCCAGCCGGTCCCGTCAAGGGTCAGTGCGAGCACCCGTACCTGTTCGGCGTCATCGGCGTCGGCGACCGTGCCGCCGTCCAACGTGGACGCTGTGCCGACCGGGACTTCGGCGATGAGCAGGACCCGCCGTTGCACCGGGATGGTGCCGATCACCTCGCGCTCGAAGATGGCCGCGGCGAAGGCGGGGGCGGCCACAGAGGACACACTGCGCGAGCTCGTGATGCCGAACGACTGCTGCACCAGCTCGGCGAACTCGCCGTCGAAGAGGCGCAGCACCACCCGTACGCCCGGGTTGAGGTTGCGGGCGTGCAGGCCGGCCTCGAGGTTCACCACGTCGTCGGTGGAGAGGGCGACGACGGCCCGGCACGTCTGCACGTTCGCCGCCCGTAGGGTCTCCTCGCGGCCGGCGTCGCCGATGATGAACGGGATGCCCAGCTGCCGGGTCACCTGGGCGCCCCGGGAGTCGCCCCGCCGGTCGATAGCCACGACCGGAAGACCGATGTCGTGCAGCTGCTGGATCACGCGCGTGCCGACGTTGCCGAGCCCGATGACGATGACGTGACGGGCGTAGCCGAGGGCCCGGAAGGAGTCCCACCGGGTGGTCACCACGGTCTCGACCACCGCGGCCGTGATGAACGGGATGAGCGCCACGCCGGCGACCACCACGATCAGGTTCGCGACCTGAAGGTAGGCGGCCGAGCCCACATCAGTCTGGCCGTTGCCCAGTGCGGTGAGGACGGTCACGTACACCGCCTGCCACGGGTTGAGGTGGTGGCCGGCCGAGACGATCGCGCTGCCGGAGAGCAGCAGCACGATGAGGGCGAGCACACCGCGCCAGAGTCGCCGGCTGATCAGCGCCCGCGCCATCGCCAGCACCACATAGGGGCTGCGCTTGATCCGGCTGCGCAACTGGCGCCAGGCGCCACGCCGGACCTGGTTCTCGGCGACCGGTTCGTCCGGCTGGTCGTCGCCGTGAGCCCGGTGGGCTCGGGCCGCGCCCCGACCGCCGCCGGTCGTGGCCAGCACCATGGTGGCCCGGCTCTGGTCGGCCGGCAGCAGCACCGGGCCGCCCGCAGCGTTGCTGGTGTCGGCTAGTCCACAGAGGATTTGATTCGGCGCGACGTCGGTGCGGCGGGCCACGAACAGGGTGCGTCCGGCGACCCGGATGTGGGTCGGCGCGATCTCACCCAGGGCCGCGGCCACGAACGTCGGTGCCGCCATCGACGCGTCGGAGAGCACCGCACAGTCGCGGAACATCGCGCGTACGCCGTGCCCGAGGCGCATGTTGAACATGCGGATGACCAGGCGCAGGGACGGGTTGAGCTCCTGGGCTCGCAACGCGGCGTGGATGTTGCCCGCGTCGTCCTGCGCCACGATGGCCAGGGCGTCGGCCTCGGCGACGCCGGCCGCGAGCAGCGTCGGCTTGTCCAGCTGGTCGGACTCGACGACCCGGACGCCCTCGATGGCGGCGATCCGGGCGGCGTGGCCCCGCCGGCTAGAGGCGAAGACCACGGTGACCTCGACCGGGTACCGGTTGACCAGCTCGCCGACGAGCCGGTGCGCGAGCGGATCGTCGCCGCAGACCACCACCCGCCGTCGCGGGATCGGCTGGTGCGGCCCGTCCGGTTCTCTCGGCGTGGGTACGTGCGGCTGCGCCACGCGGCGATCGTAGTTGCCGGCGGGCGGAGCCCTCAGCGACGGTGGGGCGACCGCGGGGCCGCCCCACCGCCGGAGGGGCTAGATGCGTTGCCCGGTCTTGGCGTGGAAGACGTGCTGGGAACCGGCCCGCGGCCGGATGAACACCGTCTCACCGATGCGGGGCAGCACCCGCCCGTCGGTGCGCACCACGAAGGGCTCCGGCCTGTCGTTGCTCGCGGTGTGGCCGTGCACGTAGGCGTCCGAGCCCAGCTCCTCGACCAGGTCCACCACGATCGGCAGGCCGCTGTCGTTCTCGCCGGCGAGCTCGCAGTGCTCGGGGCGGAAGCCGACGGTCACCTGGCCGTCGCCGCCATCGGCGCGGGCCGCGTCGATCTGTTCGCGAGTGAGCGGGACGGTCATCCCGCCGAAGTCGGCACCGGCGTCGGCGAGCTGCACCGTGCGGATATTCATCGCCGGCGAGCCGATGAAGCCAGCCACGAACTGATTGGCCGGTCGGTCGTAGAGGGCGCGGGGGTTGTCCACCTGCTGCAGCACGCCGTCGAGCAGCACGGCCACCCGGTCACCCATGGTCATCGCCTCGACCTGGTCGTGCGTGACGTAGACGGTGGTAACGCCCAGCCGCTGCTGCAGCGCGGCGATCTGAGCCCGGGTCTGCACCCGCAACTTCGCGTCCAGGTTGGACAGCGGCTCATCCATGAGGAAGACCTGGGGTTCGCGGACGATCGCCCGCCCCATTGCCACCCGCTGACGCTGCCCGCCGGAGAGCGCCTTGGGCTTGCGGCTCAGCAGCGACTCGTCCATGTCGAGCAGCCGGGCGGCGTCGCGGACCCGGCGGTCGATCTCCGGCTTCGGGGTCTTGCGCAGCTTGAGCGCGAAC
>JBLNGJ010000067.1:0-2897 GCA_050264675.1 Micromonosporaceae bacterium | reverse complement strand
GGGTGGACCGGCCGGGCTGAGATAGCCGCGGGCTGCCAGCAGATCGCAGACGCGGTCAAACGTGCGTGGCAGCGACCCGGTGCGGCTCTCCACCTTCTGCCGAAGGGCGTCGGTGTCACGCGCCAGCCGGGCCGCCCGCTCCGCCCACCGTGCGTGCTCCTCCCGGTCGGGGCAGCCGTGGCACGGGTGTCGGCGCAGCAGGTCGCGCAACTCCAGCAGCTCCTTGTCCTCACCGCCGCTGCGGGCCCGCCGGCCGGCCCGGCGCGCGTCGGGGCTCTCGGCGGTGGCCTGCCGCAGGGCCGCCGCCAGGTCGCGCCGCTCCTGCGGGGAACGGTGGTTGAAGTGCTTCGGCACCCGTACTCGAGTCAGCGTCTCGACCGCGGAGCTGAAGTCGGCCGCGGCGATCCGCCCCGCCCAGCGGTCCTCCGTCAGGACGAGCGGCCGGGGGTCGCCGAACCCGGTCACGCCGGGGTCGAGCACCACCGCCAGGCCCGCCCGGCGCCCCGACGGCACCCGGATGACGTCGCCCACCCGAAGCCGGACCAGCGACTCCACCGCCGCCGCCCGACGAGCCGCCGCGGAGTGGCGGGCGAGTGCCCGCTCCCGCTCCGCGATGCGCACCCGGACCGCGAAATACTCGCCGAAGTCACCGGCGTCGCAGCCCATCTCGGTGGCGTAGACGGCCATCGTCTCCTCGTTGCGCTGGACCTGCCGGGCCAGGCCTACCACCGACCGGTCCGCCTGGAACTGGGCGAAGGACGACTCCAACAGCTCACGGGCCGACGCCGCTCCGAGGGAGCCGACGAGATTGACCGCCATGTTGTACGACGGCCGGAAGCTCGACCGCAGCGGGTAGGTACGGGTCGACGCCAGCCCGGCCACGTGGCGCGGGTCCAGGTCGGCGTTCCAGATCACGACCGCATGACCCTCGATGTCGATGCCCCGCCGCCCCGCCCGGCCGGTCAGCTGCGTGTACTCACCCGGGGTCAGGTCGACGTGCGCCTCCCCGTTGAACTTGACGAGCCGCTCCAGCACCACGCACCGGGCCGGCATGTTGATGCCCAGCGCCAGCGTCTCGGTCGCGAACACGGCCTTGACGAGGCCACGGACAAACAGCTCCTCGACGACCTCCTTGAACGCGGGCAGCAGCCCGGCATGGTGGGCGGCGAGACCCCGCTCCAGCCCGTCCAGCCAGTCCCAGTAGCCCAGGACGGCGAGATCCTCGCTCGGGATCGACCCGGTGCGGGCCTCGACGATCTGGCGGATCTCGGCCCGCTCCTCCGGATCGGTCAACCGCAGCCCGGCGTGCATGCACTGCTGGACCGCAGCGTCGCAGCCCATCCGACTGAAGATGAACACGATGGCGGGCAGGAGCCCTTCGCGGTCGAGACGCTCGATCACGTCGGGACGGGTCGGCCCGACGTGCCGGCCGCCGTGGCGCCGGCGACCGTCCGGCCCGCGCCCGCCGTCGAACTCCATCCGGCGCGCCAACTCGCGCGAGTGGCGCAACAGCTCAGGATGGACCTCGTGCATCTGCGCGGCCTCGGCGTCGTGGAACAGGTCGAACATCCGCTTGCCCACGAGCATGTGCTGCCAGAGCGGCACCGGGCGATGCTCGGTGACCACCACCTCGGTCTGCCCGCGCACGGTCACCAGCCAGTCGGCGAACTCCTCCGCGTTGGAGACGGTCGCCGACAGCGAGACCAGCGTGACCGACTGGGGCAGGTGGATGATGACCTCCTCCCAGACCGCACCACGGAACCGGTCGGCCAGATAATGCACCTCGTCCATCACCACGTAGCCGAGGTCGCGCAGCGTGGTCGAGCCGGCGTAGAGCATGTTGCGCAGCACCTCGGTGGTCATCACGACCACGGGCGCGTCGCCATTGATGGCGTTGTCGCCGGTGAGGAGGCCGACCTTGTCCGCGCCGTGCTTGGCGACGAGGTCGTTGTACTTCTGGTTCGACAGTGCCTTGATCGGCGTCGTGTAGAAGCACTTGCGCGCCTGGCGCAGCGCCAGATGCACCGCGAACTCTCCCACCACGGTCTTGCCGGCGCCGGTCGGGGCGCAGACGAGCACCCCACTGCCCCGTTCCAGCGCCTCGCACGCCTCCCGCTGGAACGGGTCGAGATCGAACGGGACACCGACGGTGAACTCCGTCAGCGCGGGGAACCGCGCGTCCCGCTCGGCTCGACGACGGGCCGCGGCGTACCTCTCGGCGGGGCTCGTCATGTCTACAGAGGCTAACCGGCGGTACGCAACCAGTGAGCGTGCGGCGCCCGTCCGGCGGCTCGGTATGGTGCACGGCGTGCCCGAGACAGCGCCCAGCCGCACCCGCGTGGCCGCGGTGCTGATGGACTTCCACGGGACGATTGCGCAGGTCGAGGACGCCGTGGAGTGGGTGATGGCAGCCGCCTGGGAGTGCGGGGTCACCCTCGATCCGATCCGGGCGACGGCCCTGGCCGACCAGCTCGTGACCGCCGGACGGGCGGGGGGACCGCGTCCCGCGCGCATCCCGCCCCACCTCGCGGAGCTCTACGCCGAGCGGGACCTCACGCCCGGGGTGCACCGGGCAGTCTACGCGGGTCTGGCCGGAACCGTGGACGCCGGCATCGACGGGCTCGCTGACGCCCTCTACGACCGGCTGCTGCGCCCCGACGGTTGGCGCCTCTACGCCGACACGTTGCCGACCCTGCAGGCGCTCGCCGCGGCCAGCGTACCGGTGGCCGTCGTCAGCAACATCGGTTTCGACCTGCGGCCGTTGTGTCAGGAGCTCGGGATCGCCGAGTACGTGTCGTCGTGGGTGCTCTCGTGCGAGCTCGGGCGCTGCAAGCCCGACCCGGCCATCTTCGCGTACGCCTGCCGCTCGCTCGGCATCGAACCCGAGCACGTGCTGA